>NZ_CADFEC010000008.1:0-282595 GCF_902833195.1 Burkholderia sp. BCC1638 | reverse complement strand
ACTTCGCGATCTTCGCCAGACGCTCGAAGTCGATCTTCAGCGCGAATGCCGACGCGCCCGCGACGATCAGCTTCGGCTTGTGTTCGTTCGCCAGTTTCTCGGCGGCGTCGTAGTCGATGTCTTCGCTTTCGTTCAGGCCGTAGCTCACGACGTTGAACCACTTGCCCGACATATTCACCGGCGAGCCGTGCGTCAGGTGGCCGCCATGCGCGAGGCTCATGCCCATGATCGTGTCGCCCGGCTTGAGCATCGCGAAGAACACGCCCTGGTTCGCCTGCGAACCCGAGTTCGGCTGCACGTTCGCGGCTTCCGCGCCGAACAACTGCTTCACGCGGTCGATCGCCAGTTGCTCGACCACGTCGACGTATTCACAGCCGCCGTAGTAACGCTTGCCCGGATACCCTTCCGCGTACTTGTTCGTGAGCTGCGAGCCCTGTGCGGCCATCACGGCCGGGCTCGTGTAGTTTTCCGACGCGATCAGCTCGATGTGCTCTTCCTGGCGGCGGTTTTCCTGCTCGATCGCTGCAAAGATTTCGGGATCGACGTTCGCGATGGTGCTTTGGGCTCTGTCAAACATACGGTTTCCGTTAAGTGTGTACAGGTTGACCGGAGTGGCCGAGTACATTGCGCTGCTGGCGGAACCAGCCCGACGTGGCGGAAGAATCCGTATGACGCGAGGCAGGACAGCCACCGGCGATGCACGCGACGGCGCACAACGGCTGCCCAGGCGAACGGCAAAAACGGCGCCCCGCGCTTCACGGTGGGATGCTCCACCTTGAACCCGAAGGGTTCTATCGCCAGTCACGCAGGGGTGATGAGCGCGTTAGTGTATTGGATGCGTCATGAATAGGCAACCGCGCGGCAGTCGCCCGGAAATAATGGGGGCCAGACTTTACGCGCCCGTGCCGACGCGCTTTGGCGCCTTGCCGCGGTGCCGCAATCTCAGTAGGCTTGCGGGATACCATCCGCTACTTTGTTACCGACCAGGAGCAGCAATGATCGTGTTCGTCACAGGCGCGTCCGCCGGCTTCGGCGCCGCCATCGCCCGTGCCTTCGTCAAGGGCGGCCACCGTGTCGTCGCAACCGCGCGCCGCAAGGATCGTCTCGATGCGCTCGCGGCAGAACTCGGCGACGCACTGCTGCCGTTCGAGCTCGACGTGCGCGACCGCGCCGCCGTCGAAGCCGTGCCGGCCGCCCTTCCCGCCAAATTCGCGGCGCTCGACGTGCTCGTCAACAACGCCGGTCTCGCGCTCGGCGTCGAGCCTGCGCACAAAGCCAGCCTCGACGAGTGGCAAACCATGATCGACACGAATTGCTCGGGCCTCGTGACCGTCACCCATGCGTTGCTGCCCGGCATGATCGAGCGCGGGCGCGGTCACATCTTCAACCTGGGTTCGGTGGCCGGCACCTATCCGTATCCGGGCGGGAACGTATACGGTGCGACCAAGGCTTTCGTCCGACAATTCAGCCTGAACCTGCGCGCCGACCTGATCGGCACGCCGTTGCGCGTCACCGATATCGAGCCGGGCCTGTGCGGCGGCACGGAATTCTCGAACGTCCGCTTCCGCGGCGACGATGCGAAGGCGGCGAACGTCTACCAGAACGTCCAGCCGCTCACGGCCGAGGACATCGCCGACACGATCTACTGGATCGCGACGCGCCCCGCGCACGTCAACATCAACACGATCGAAATGATGCCGGTCGCCCAAGCCCCGGCCGGCCTCGCGATCCATCGCGGCTGACACGGCGAGCCCAGCCGCGGGCCCGGTTCCGGCCGGCCCGCGGCGTGCTACGACGTACTACATTCCGTTACGAATCGGTTACGAATCGGGCCTCGGCCTTCCGGTAAAATGCGCGCCATGACCCAGCCTACCCGCTCCCCGGACGCGCACTCCGACTTCACCTGGCCGGTACGCGTGTACTACGAGGACACCGACGCAGGCGGCATCGTCTTCTATGCCAACTACCTGAAATTCTTCGAGCGCGCCCGCACCGAATGGCTGCGCGCGTGCGGCATCGACCAGCGTCGGCTCGCCGACGACACGGGCGCGATCTTCATCGTCCGCAGTACCTCGCTCGACTACCGCGCACCGGCGCGACTCGACGACACGCTGACGGTCACGAGCCGGCCCGGACGCATCGGCCGCGCATCCGTGGAATTCACGCAGGAAGCCTGGCGTGGCGACACGCTGCTCGTCGCCGGACACATCCGCCTCGGCTGCGTCGACCGAACCGGCATCCGGCCCGCGGCAATCCCGCCGGTCGTGCTCGACGCGCTGCAACGCGGGCCCGTCATCGACGCCGGGCAGACTGTATTGTCAACGAAGCTCGGATGAGCACCGTTTAGACAAAACCCATGAACTTGCCTTCCTGAATCGATACTAAGCAAGGTTCGGCGCCAGGCCAGGCCGGCGCGCCGCGCCACACGCATACCGTGCCCCCTCGCCGGACATCCCCGAAGGGACATTACTCAAACCTCTATGAACACTTCTCAAGACCTGTCGATCATTTCCCTCGTCCTCAACGCGAGCGTGCTGGCCCAGGCCGTGATGGGGCTGCTGCTGCTTCTGTCGCTGATGTCGTGGACCTTCATCTTCCGCAAGTGGTTCGCGATCCGCCGCGCACGCGCGCAGACCGAACGCTTCGAAAGGGATTTCTGGTCGGGCGGTGACCTGCAGGCGCTGTATCAGAGCGCGGCCAACAATCGCCACACGATCGGCGCGCTCGAGCGGATTTTCGAATCGGGGATGCGTGAGTTTCTGAAGGCGAAGGAAAAGCGCATCAGCGACCCGGGCCTCGTGCTCGACGGCGCGCGCCGCGCGATGCGCGCGTCGTTCCAGCGCGAAATGGACGTGCTCGAAGCGAACCTCGCGTTCCTCGCGTCGGTCGGCTCGGTCAGTCCGTACATCGGTCTGTTCGGCACCGTCTGGGGGATCATGAACTCGTTCCGCGGCTTGGCGAACGTGCAGCAGGCGACGCTCGCGAACGTCGCACCGGGCATTGCCGAGGCGCTTGTCGCCACCGCGATCGGCCTGTTCGCCGCGATTCCGGCGGTGGTTGCGTACAACCGCTACGCGCACGACATCGACCGCCTCGCGATCCGCTTCGAGACCTTCATCGAAGAGTTCTCGAACATCCTGCAGCGTCAGGCCCAGTAAGGAGCGCGCCATGGCAGGAAGTCCCATTCGATCCAGCATGCGCGGCGGCCGCTCGCGCCGCGCGATGGCCGACATCAACGTCGTGCCGTACATCGACGTGATGCTGGTGCTGCTCGTGATCTTCATGGTCACGGCACCGCTCGTCGCCCCGTCGATCATCAATCTGCCGACCGTCGGCAATGCCGCACCCCAGGAACAGACGCCGCCGGTCGTCGTCAACATCAAGGCCGACCGCACGATGAGCGTCAAGTACAAGGGCGACTCCGGCGCGACGCAGGAAGACACGATGACCAAGGCCGAGCTCGACAGCTTCATCCTGGCCCGGCAGGCTGACCATCCCGACCAGCCCGTCGTGATCGCGGCCGACAAGACCGTGCAGTACGATGCCGTCATGACCGTGATGTCGGACCTGAAGGCGCGTGGCGTCAAGCGCGTCGGCCTCCTCGTCAAATCGCAATGAACCGGCAGCAATCCACGCGCGGCAACGCCTATCCGTCTCAGCCCCCTCGCGAACGCGGCACCTGGCGCGCGTTCGCGCTCGCTGCGCTGATGCACGTGCTGCTCGCGTTGTTCCTGTATCACGGCGTGCAGTGGCAGAACAGCACGCCGGCCGGCGCCGAAGCCGAACTGTGGACCGAGGTGCCCGACGTGCCCGCGCCGCGGCCCGTCGTCACGCCGACGCCGCCCGCAAAGCTCGCTCCTCCCCCTCCCCCGGTGCGGGACGAGCAGGCGGACATCGCGCTGCAGCAGAAGAAACGGCAACAGGAAGCGGCCGCGCGCGAAGCGCTGCTCGAGCAGCAGCGCCGCGCGCAGCAACTGAAGGCCCAGCAAGAAGAAACGCGGCGCGAGCAGTTGGCGGCCCAGCAGGCTGCTGCCCTCGCCGCGCAGAAGGCCGCCGAGCGCGAAAAACAGAAGCAGGCGGACAAGCTCAAGCAACAACAGCTCGTGGAGCAGCAGAAGCTCGAACAGCAGAAACTCCAGCAGCAGAAACTGCAGCAACAGAAGCAGGCGCAACTTGAAGCGCAGCAAGCGGCGAAGGCCAAGGCCGACGCGGCCGCGAAGGCGAAGGCGGAAGCCCAGGCCAAGGCGAAGGCCGAAGCGACGGCGCGCGCGAAGGCCGACGCGGCAGCGAAGGCGAAGCTCGACCGCGAGCGCAGCGCGCGTCTCGCACAGATGCAAGGCATGTCCGGGGCCGGCGAAGGCGGCGGTGAAGGCCTCGCGAAAAGCGGTACCGGGACGGGCTCCGGCGGCAATGCCGCGTCGCCCGGCTATCCCGACAAGGTGCGTCGCCGTGTGAAGCCGAACATCGTCTGGGGCGGCGAGCGCGCGGGCCTGACGACGGTCGTCGCGATCCGCTGCACGCCGTCGGGCGACGTGTTGAGCGTTTCGATCCGCCGTTCGAGCGGAAATTCGGGGTGGGATCAAGCCGTGGTCAATGCGATTCAGGCGTCGGTCCCATTGCCGCCCGATTCTAACGGTCGTACCCCGTCCGACATTACGATTACCTTCAAGGCGGCGGAGTGATCGCAAATGCGCTTACACTCCGTGCGTCGCTGCCGGACGGGAACGAATCGGGTATTTTTACTGTCTCTGCGGTTGCGCAGCGATCCAAGTCACATGGGAAGCAAGAAGCATGAGTTTGATGACGAAACTAGGTTTCAGGGCACTCGTGGCCTCGTGTCTGATTGCGGCCGGCGGCGCCGCTAACGCGCAGGTCAACGTGCTGATCACCGGCGTCGGTTCGACCCAGTTCCCCATCGCCACCGCGAACTTCGCGAACGAGGCGGGCCTGCCGCAGCAGGTCACGTCGATCGTCCGCGCCGACCTCGCCCGCAGCGGCAAATTCACCAATATCGACGCGGGCAGCACGCCCGTGCCCGAGACCGCATCGGTCGATCTCGGCGCATGGAAGGCCAAGGGCGCGAACGCGTTCGTCGCCGGCAGCGTGAACCGCGAAGCCAACGGTCAGTACAAGGTGAACTTCATCCTGTACGACACCGTGAAGCAGCAAAGCCTCGGCGGCCTGTCGCTGACGGCGACGGACACCTCCCTGCGCACGGCCGGCCACAAGATTGCCGACTACATCTACCAGAAGTTGCTCGGCGTGCGCGGCGTGTTCGCGACGCGTCTGTCGTACGTGATCAAGACGGGCAACCGGTATCAGTTGCAGATCTCGGACTCGGACGGCCAGAATGCACGCATCGCGCTGTCGAGCACCGAGCCGATCATCTCGCCGGCGTGGTCGCCGAGCGGGACGAAGGTCGCGTACGTATCGTTCGAGCGCAAGAAGCCGATCGTCTACATCCACGACCTGCCGACCGGCCGCCGCTACATGGTCTCCGACCAGAAGGGCAACAACAGTGCGCCGGCGTGGTCGCCGGACAGCAACACGCTGGCCGTTGCGCTGTCGCTGACGGGGAATACGCAAATCTATACGGTCAATGCGAACGGCGGCGGTCTGCGCCGGCTCACGCAGAGCAGCTCGATCGATACCGAGCCGTTCTACTCGCCGGACGGCCGCTGGATCTATTTCACGAGCGATCGCGGCGGCGCGCCGCAGATCTACCGGATGCCCGCGCAAGGCGAAAGCGCCGGCTCCGCGCAACGCGTGACCTTCACCGGCAGCTACAACACCAGCCCGCGCATCAGCCCGGACGGCAAGCTGCTCGCCTACATCTCCCGCACGGGTGGGGGGTTCAAGCTGTACGTTCAGGATCTGCAAACCGGCGCGGCGAACGCCATCACGAATACCAATCGCGACGAATCGCCGAGCTTCGCGGCAAACGGCCAGTACCTTCTTTACGCTACCCAGTCGGGTGGTCGCAACGTGCTGGCAGCAGTGCCCTCCGACGGCAGCGCGCCGCCGCAGATCCTGTCCGTCCAGGGCGGCTCCGTTCGTGAGCCGTCGTGGGGGCCCTTCATGCAATGACCACAAGGAGAGTAACCATGATGTCGAACAAAGCTCGTCTGGCCCTGGCCGTGATGATGATCAGCGCGCTCGCAGCGTGTAAGTCGGGCGTGAAGCTCGACGACAAGGCCAACGCGGGCGCGATGAGCACGCAACCGAGCGCCGACAACGTCGCACAAGTGAACGTCGATCCGCTGAACGACCCGAACAGCCCGCTCGCGAAGCGCAGCATCTACTTCGACTTCGACAGCTATTCGGTGAAGGACGAATACCAGCCGCTGCTGCAGCAACACACGCAGTACCTGAAGAGCCACCCGCAGCGCCACGTGCTGATTCAGGGCAACACCGACGAACGCGGCACGAGCGAGTACAACCTCGCGCTGGGCCAGAAGCGTGCGGAGGCTGTCCGCCGCGCGATGGCGCTGCTCGGCGTGAACGACTCGCAGATGGAAGCCGTGAGCCTCGGCAAGGAAAAGCCGCAAGCATCGGGTCACGACGAAGCATCGTGGGCGCAGAACCGTCGCGCCGACCTCGTCTACCAACAGTAAGTAACGGAAGAGTTGCCGTATGACGCACCGTGTATCCTGGCTGCGGATCACCGCAGCAATCTGCGTCGTCGGCGCGGCGTGGTCGGCCGCGCCGGCGCACGCCGGCATGTTCGACGACAACGAGGCGCGCCGCGCCGTGCTCGATCTGCGCAGCAAGAGCGACAACCTGTCCAGCCAGTTGTCGGCCGCCCAGCGTACGATCCTCGATCAATCCGGCCGTATCGACCAGCTGAACCAGCAGGTCGCGACGCTGCGCGGCGAGAACGAAGATCTGACGAACCGGCTGACGACGCTCGAGCGGCAACAGAAGGAGTACTACCAGGATCTCGACACGCGGCTCAAGAAGTTCGAGCCGCAACAGGCGACGATCGATGGTGTCGAAGGCACCGTGCAGCCGGGTGAAACGGATGCGCTCAGCGCGGCGCAGCAGCAATTCCGCAACGGCAACTTCAAGGCTGCCGCCGCGTCGTTTCGCAGTTTCATCGCGAAGTATCCGCAAAGCCCGTACCAGCCGACCGCGCAGTACTGGCTTGGCAACGCGCAATACGCGCTACGCGACTACCGCGGCTCGACCGCGACGTGGCAAGCGATCGTGAGCAAGTATCCGCAGCATCCGCGCGCGGCCGACGCGCTCGTCGCGATCGGTACGAACCAGCTCGAGCAAGGCCAGAAGGCGGCCGCGAAGAAGACGTTCGAGCAGGTCGTGTCGCAATACGCCGGATCGAACGCTGCGCAGACGGCACAGGGCAAGATCGAAAGCATCAAATAAATCATGGTGACGGGTTGTTGACAGACCAGCGATCCGCCGCTATAATTTTTCGCTCTTTGGGTCGTTAGCTCAGTTGGTAGAGCAGCGGACTTTTAATCCGTTGGTCGCGTGTTCGAGTCACGCACGGCCTACCAAGATGTCAAGAAGGGGCTTCCGGGAAACCGGAAGCCCCTTTTTCATTGTCGCTGCCTCGCGAGCAAGTGTGCGCCGCGGCAGGCAGACACTTCTCCCCTCCCCGATTTTCGCCAACGGTTCATCGTCGGGCACGACGATCCCGTGGGCAATCTCACGTGCCGCGCTGCGCGCGCCGCCAGCGCCCAGGCGTCGTGCCGAGCACCGCGCGAAACGCCTTGCCGAACGCCGCCTCCGACTGATAACCGACCGCCTGCCCGATTTCCGCCTGGCCGCGCTGCGTATCCTGAAGCAGCGCGCACGCATGCATCATCCGGATCCGCGCGACGAATGCGCCGACACTCATCCCCGCCTTCGCTCGGAAATGCCGCGCATAGGTCGCACGCGACATCGCGGATGCCGCGCCGAGCGACTCGACCGTCCACGATTGCGCCGGCGCCTGCAGCACGGCCTGGACCGACGGGCCGAGCCGCGCGTCAGCGGCCAGCGCGAGCCAGCCGGCCGGCACGCGCGCATCGCGGCCGTACGCGCGCAACGCGTAGGCGAGCAGCGCCTGTCCGAGCGCATTCACGATCGCACGCGCACCCGGCTGCGCGTTCGATGCCTCCGCCCGCAGCACGCTCGTCAGCAGTTGCAGCGACGCAGGCCCCGACGCCTCGCGCAACCCGACATGCAGCACGCGCGGCAGCGTGCGCATCAACAAATCACCGGCACCGCGCGCGTAGACGAAGCGGCCGCAGAGCAGGTCGACACTTGCATCGGCCGGGGCCGCGAGATCGCGATTCGACTTGACCGGCAGCACCGCACCGCCGGCCGCGCCTGGTTCGCGCAGCGACGCGACCGACCGCACACCGCCGCCCTCGACATCGGACAAGTCGTGCGCGTCCCCCGCCGGCAACAGCACGAAATCGCCGTCGGACAGCCGCAGCGTACGCCCGTCAGCCGTGCGCAGCTGGCACGTACCGGACAGCAGCAGGTGAAACGCCGCCTCGCCGGGCGGCAACGGATCGTGCGGCATCGCGAACGGGCCATCGAGCAGGCAGCGCACGTCGAGTTCGACATGACTGCGACCCAGCGACAACAGTTGACTCAACGCGTCCATGAGACGTTTGCGCTAAAAATTGACACTCTAACGTATCGAAACCCTCAGCATAGGCGATCAGAATAAGTGCTGCATCGCCCGAGATCGCGGCATCCGCCGCCCGATCCACTTCTTCTCGAAAGGACGCATCATGCTGAACTGGAACGAATACCGGAAGGAACTCACGACGCGCATCGGCGAAATCGCGAAGCTCTCGCCCGACACGCTGGCCGGCTACAAGGCGCTGTCCGGCGCCGGCGCCAAGACGGGCCACCTCGACGCGAAGACGCGCGAACTGATCGCGCTCGCGGTGGCCGTCACGACGCGCTGCGACGGCTGTATCGCCGTGCACACGGCGGAAGCCGCGAAGCATGGCGCGACCAAGGAGGAAGTGGCCGAAGCGCTCGGCGTCGCGATCGCACTGAATGCGGGCGCGGCGCTCGTCTACTCCGCCCGCGTGATGGACGCGCTCGGCGACTGACGCGTGCACGAAGGATGCGGCACCCGCCGCATCCTTCATCGACGATCGCCCGGTGCAGTCCACCAACCGGCGAGCGCGCGGCAGCCGCGTATAGCGGCGCCGCGAAGTCGGCTACCATGCGCGAGAGGATTCATCGCGAAGGAGCGCTCCATGTGCCGCTGGCTCGCCTATACGGGTAATCCGATCCATCTCGAGACCGTACTGTTTCGCGCGAAGCATTCGCTGATCGACCAGAGCCTGCATTCGGAACTGGGCGCCACGACCACCAACGGCGACGGGTTCGGCATCGGCTGGTACGGCCGCCCCGATGAACTGCCGTTCCGCTACCGCTCAGTGCATCCCGCATGGAACGACCGCAACCTGCGCGAAGCCGCGCGCGCGATCCGCTCGCGGATGTTCATCGCGCACATCCGTGCGGCAACCGATACGCCCGTCCAGGAAACCAACTGTCACCCGTTCCGCCATGGCCGCTGGCTGTTCGCGCACAACGGACTGATCCGCGATTTCCACAAGCTGCGCCGCGACCTGACGATGAAGGTCGACCCGGCGCTGTTCGCTACGCTCGAAGGATCGACCGACTCCGAGGTGATGTTCCGTCTCGCGTTGACCTACGGCCTCGAGCAGATGCCGCTGCCGGCGCTCGAACGCATGGTCGGCGTGATCGAGGACACCGCCGCGCGCTACCGCGTCGCCGAGCCGCTCAACATGACGATCTGCGCGACGGACGGCGACCGGATCATCGCGGTGCGCTACTCAAGCGAACGGCAATCGCGCTCGCTATTCCACAGCACGTCGTTCAAACATCTGCACGAACTTTACCCACACAATCCGCGCATAGTCGAAGCGGGCGACGACGCGTTCATGGTCGTGTCGGAACCGCTCGTCGACGTGCGCGGCGCATGGGAGGAAGTGCCCGAAAGCACGGCGATCGTCGCGCATGGGGCGGATGTGCAGCAGCGGCCGTTCAATCCGCGGCACAAGTAGGCCGCGAAGGCGTTCGCGCCGTCAGCCGCGACGCGTGAACCGCATGCGTACCGAATCGAGCTCGGCCGGCAACTTTCGCGAGCGCTGACGCGACCGCGTCAGCGCGACGAAGCCGAGCCGCTCGTACAGCGCGCGGGCACGCTCGTTGCGGGTCAGCACGTCGAGCACGATGTCACGGCTGTCGTCGTCCGGCAACGCACCGCTCTCGAACGCGTCGCGCAGCAGTGTGGTGAAAATGCCCGCACCGCGCCGCTGCTCGGCCGTCGCGCAATGCGCAATGAGGATCTGCGCGCGCTTGGGCGCCGGAATCTCCGTTTCGAGCACCAGCCCGCGCAGCAGCTGGCCGATCGTGCGGCGCACGCCGAAAAAACGCGCCAAGGCCCACACGACGTGAACGTCGTCGAACATCGTCCGGCGCCCGTCATGGATGGCCATCACGGCATGCACGGTGCCGTCGGAGTCGACGGCGACCCGATGCCTGCGCCACGAGAACCGGCCGTGACGCGACCGGAACGCCTGTTGCAGGAACGCAATGCAGCGCGCGTCGCTTTCACCGAGGAAGAAACCGAATTCGCCGACGCCGGATGCAAACACGAGCGGCGCACATGCCGCCGCATCGTCCTCGCATGCGGCGCGAAATGGCGTCGACGCACCGGCTTGCGGCACGTCGAAGGACGGCGCGAGCGCCGCGGCGGACATCATGCCGCCCGCCCCGCCAGGCGGGCCAGCACATCGACCGTCCGGCTGATCTGCCCGGGCTCGTGCGTCGAGCAGATGAAGAACCGCAGGCGCGCGGCCTTCTCCTCGACGGCCGGATAGAAGATCGGTTGCACGTTGATCCCTTCGTCGAACATCGCGTTGGCCCACTGCGCGGCTTTCAGCGAACTTCCGGTGATGACCGGCACGACCGCATACCCCGCGCTCGTGCCGGTGTTCAGCCCCGCCGCGCGTGCCTCGGTCAGAAACTGCCGCCCGCGCGCCTGCAGTTGCGCAACCCGCTCCGGTTCGGCCCGCAGGCGTTCGAGCGCGGCCAGCGACGCTTCGGCCAGCGTCGGCGCGAGTCCGACGCTATAGAGAAAGCCCGGAGCCAGATGGCGCAGCATGTCCACGAGCGGCTGACAGCCGGCGATGAAGCCGCCGCAACCGGCCAGCGTCTTGCTCATCGTGCCCATCCACATGTCGACCTGGTCGGGCGCGACCGCGCAATGCTCATGGATGCCCTTGCCCGTCGCGCCGAGCACGCCGAGCGAGTGCGCTTCGTCGACCAGCAGGAACGCGCCGTGGCGCGTCTTCACGTCGACGAAACGCTGGAGGTCCGGGAAATCGCCATCCATGCTGTACAGCCCCTCGATCGCGATCAGCACGTGCCGGTATTCGCGGCGCACGCGCGACAGCAGTTCGTCGAGCGCCTGCCAGTCGTTATGCGCGAAGCTCAGCCGTTTCGCGCCGCTCAGCTGCGCACCCTGCACGATGCTGTTGTGCGCGAGCGCGTCGTGGACGATCAGGTCACCGGGGCCGAACAGCGCGCCGATCACGGTCACGTTGGTCGCGTGGCCACTCACGAACGCGACGCAATCGTCGCTCTCGTAGAACGCGGCCAGCGCACGCTCAAGGTCGCGCTGCACCGGACGCTCACCCGCGACCATCCGGCTCGCGGACGCCGACGTACCGTAGCGGTCGATCGCGGCCTTCGCACGTTCGGATACGGTCGGATCGCCGGCGAGGCCGAGGTAGTTGTAGTTCGCGAAGTTCACGTATTCGCGACCGCCGATCTGCGTGGTCGCGCCGGCAACGCCATCGTGCACGCGGAAGAACGGCGAGTCGACGCGCAGCTTCTCGCCCATCTCGCGCATGATCCTGACCTGCTGATATTGCGGCATCGATTCGAAACGGCTGCGCGCCGACGCGGCCTGCGCCGCCGGCGTACCGGGCACGCCGGGCGCCGCGGCGGCTTCCGTCGCGCGCTCGAGTTGCCGTTTCAGGGCTTTCGCCGCCAGTTGCTGGCGAAGGTGTTCTCCGAGTGCCATGTCTTGGGTTCCGGGCAGTCCGTCCGTTACGTCATTGCGTCCGCGTTACGCGGATACGTCGATCCATTCGTACGCGTCGGGCGTACCGAGCAACGCACTGAGGAGTCGGTAATTCATTTCGTGAGTGGGGCGATGCGCGGTGACGCGCCCGAGCAGCGGCGAGCCCGAGAGCGCCAGATCGCCGACGAGATCGAGCACGCGGTGACGCACGAATTCGTCGGGCGCGCGCAGTCCGCCGATCACGTGATTGCCGATGATCGACGCCGTGCACGACGGCCTCGCGCCGCGCAGGATCGGCGTGCCCGTCAGGTAGCCGACGGCGATCGCCGGCACGGCCCACTTGATCCGCCCGTACGAACGCGACGACGAAATCTCGCTGGCGAACGTCCCCGGCGTGAGCTCGCCGTCCCACTGCATGTCGCCGAACCCCTTGAGATCGTCGCGCACGCTGAATTCGTATCGCTCGGCGGGCTCGACGCGCAATTCGCGCCGTGACGCGCCCTCGCCGTCGGCCACGCCCACCGGCTTCAGCACCCGGAGAAAGCGCTTCGAACGCCGCAATTCGGCACGGCCGCCGGCCGCGATCGCGTCGATCCACGGCCGCGCGCTGCCGTCGAGAATCGGCACTTCTTCCGCATCGAGTTCGACGATCGCGTGATCGATCTCGCAGGTCAGCAGCGATGCAAGCAGGTGCTCGACCGTACGCACGCCCATGCCGTCGTCGGCACGCAGCATCGTGCAGAGCGGCTGCGCGCGACGCACCGCCGGGCCGGCGGCAAGCATCCCCAGTTGATGATCGCCGCGCATGCGGCGAAACACGATCCCGTGCCGTTCGTCCGACGGCGTCGCGGGCAGGATCCGCACCTGGACCCGGCGGCCGGTGTGCAGACCATGTCCGGTCATCGTCACCGGCCGGGCGACCGTGCCTTCGCTCGCCTGCCACCCCTGCGGTGCTTTCACCCGGCATGCACCGGCGTCGACTTGCATGTTGCTGCCCCCTGGTTTTTTTCGTAATCCTGATGACGTGCGAGCGTCGCCCGCGCCTCATCGCCCAATGCATGCCGCGCGACCAGCGCTTGCGCCAGCTCGTCCGTTGCCGCGGCCTTTCCGTCGCCGTGCCGATCATCGAGCAATTCGACGATGCGCTCGGCCAGCGTATGCACCGTCGCGCCTTCCGCGATCGCCATGATCGACAGCTTGACGCCGAAGGTCTCCTCGACGGCCATGCCGAGCTCCATGCCCATCAGCGAGTCCATCCCGAGATCGAGGACCGACCGGCCGGCATCGACGCGCTCCGGCGACATGTGCAGAATCCGCGCGATCTGGCCGCGCAGCGCCGTCTCGACGAGGGCGACCGCCTCGGCAGGCGGCAGCGCACGCAACTGTTCCGGCAACACGCGATCCTCGCTCGACGTCTCGGCCGCCCCACCCGTCTGCAACGCCGTGTAACGGCGAGCGTGCGCGGCCGGCATGCCGCGCGAGATGGCGCCCCAATCGAGGCGCACGACTGCTTCGCCGGCGGTCCCTTGGGCAAGCGCGCGCTCGAGCGCGCCCATCGCTTCGTCCGACGTGATCGACGCACCGCCAATCCGCGACTGCAACGCCTCGCGCGTGCCGGCGTTGCGCGCGAGGAAGCCGACGTCCTCGATCGGCCCCCACGCCATGAACAGGCCCGGCTGGCCGGCCGCGCGACGATGCGCGACCAGCGCTTCGAGAAAGCCGTTGGCGGCGACGTACGCGCCCTGCCCCGGGTTGCCGAGACAGGTCGTCGCCGACGAATACACGACGAAGAAATCGAGCGTGCAACGCTGCGTCGCGCGATGCAGGTTCCATGCGCCCGCCACCTTCGGTTCGAGCACAGCCGCGAAGCGTGCGTCGTCGACGTTGCGCAGCAGCCCGTCGTCGATCTGCATCGCCGAATGCAGCACGCCCTTGAGCGGCGTTCCGCGACGCTCGATCTCGTCGACGAGGCTATCGAGCGCCGTGGCGTCGGTCACGTCGCATCGCGCGACCGACACGTCGGCGCCGAACGTGTCTCGCCAGCGGTCGGCTTCGGCCTGCATTGCCGCGCCCAGTGCGCCGCCGCGACTCGCGAGCGTCAGGTGCCGCGCGCCGCGCTCGATCATCCGGCGCGCGGTCGCGAAGCCCAGCCCGCCGGTGCCACCGACGATCAGGTATGCCGCCTGCGGGTCGAGCCGCAGCGTCGGCACCGCGACGCCACGCGTCGGCGCCGGCGTGCCCGACGGATAGGTGACCAGCACCTTGCCGATCTGGCGCGCCTGCTGCATGTAGCGGAACGCTTCCTCCGCACGTGCGGCCGGGAACGCGCGGTATGGCAACGGATGCAGCACGCCGGCGGAGAACAGGCGCATCACTTCCTCGAACAGTCGCGTCGTCAGCGACGGCAGCGCGCCCATCAACTGGTCCGCGTCGATGCCGAAATAGCTGATGTTGTTGCGGAACGGCCGCAGGCCGATCTGGCTGTTCTCGTAGAAGTCGCGCTTGCCGAGTTCGAGGAAGCGGCCGAACGGACGCAGCGTATCGATGCTTCGCACCATCGCTTCGCCCGCGAGCGAATTGAGCACGACGTCGACGCCTTCGCCGTGCGTGCGCGCACGAATCTCGTCGGCGAACGCGAGGCTGCGCGAATCGAACACGCGGTCGACGCCGAGCAGGCGAATGAACTCGCGCTTCTCGTCGCTGCCCGCAGTGGCGAAGACTTCCGCGCCGAGATGCCGCGCGATCTGGATCGCCGCGATGCCGACCCCGCCCGCGCCGCCGTGCACGAGCACGCGCTCTCCGCGTCGCAGTCGCGCCAGTTCGCACAACGCGTAGTACGCGGTGAAGAACGTCGTCGGAACCGTGGCGGCCTCCTCGAACGACATCGTGTCGGGCTTGCGTGCGATCGCGGTCGCGCGCGTGACCACGCGCGTCGCGAACGATGCCGGTGCGAAACCCAGCACCGCGTCACCCGGTGCAAACCCTTCGACGTCCGCGCCGACCCGCGCGACGCGTCCCGACATTTCCATGCCGATCGTCGCGCCCGCGAAGCCCGTCTCGACGGCTTCGTCGGACAACAGCCCCATCGCGTACATCACGTCGCGGAAATTGAGCCCCGTCGCCATCGGCTCGATCTCGACCTCGCCCGCGGCGAGATCGCGTGCCGGCATCGCGAACCATGCGAGGTTGCGCAACGAACCCGGCGTGTCGAATGCGAGCCGCGCCCCCGCCCGGTCCGATGCGCTCGACGACGCGTCGTCGCGCTCGGCCGCCTGCGCGGCCGGCAGCATGCGCGGCACGTAGCGGCCCTGCGGCGCAAGCAGCACTTCTTCCTCGCCATCGTCGCCGAGCAGCGCCATCGCAAGCTGCGACGCCGGTTGTTCGACGGCGCGATCGACGTCGATCAACCGGAGCGGCAGCGTCGGATACTCGTTCGCGATCACGCGGCCGAGACCCCACAACGTTCCATGCTCGGGGTGCGACGACGTGCCTGCGGCGAACGGCGCGCCGCCACGCGTCACGACGCACAGTCGCCCGCGCTCCGTCGCGCCGGCGGCATCGAGATCGCGCACGATCGATGTCAGCGCGAGCGCGCCACCGTGCTGCGCGCGCATCATGGCCGCACCGTCGGCGGTGTCGAGCGATGCAAGCGGCGCCACGAACACGACATGCGCCGGCTGCCCGGCCGGCCGACGCGCCGCCCATGCCGCGGCGTCACGCACCGCTGCCGACTCGACGCGGCAGCCCAGCCGCTCGAGTTCGCCCGCCAGGGCGATGCCGAACGCATCGTCATCGTCCTGCACGATCAGCCAGTGCGCGCCGTCACGCTGCACCATGCGCGCTCGATCCTCGTCCCGCGATGCGCCGGCCGCCTGCTCGCGGGCAGCCGGCTTGCGCGCGACGACGAACGTCGGCGTGCCCTCGAGATCGAGGCCTTGTTCGGTATCACGCACCACGTCGACCAGTCCGGCGCGTTCGCACATCGACTCGATCGCGCCAGGCGCCAGCGTGCCGTACGCGCCGGCAGCGCCCGCGCCACCGGCCGTGCCGAACACGATGTCGGAGAAGCGGCTGCGGCGCGCATCGGCGATGACGACGAGCCCGCCCGGCGCGAGCCGTTCGGCGATCGCCGTCAGCGCGGCGAGTGGATCCGGATGATCGCCCAGCATCCGGTTGACGATCACCACGTCGAACGGCGTCGTATCGCGGCATTGCGAGAACAGCGGCGCGTCGGTCGCGAACGCCAGCGTCCGTACGTGCGCATGCGCTTCCGCATCGAACCCGGCGAGCTGCTGCGCCGTACCCGCCAGCAGGTATTCGCAGCGACCGGCCGGCACGTCCACGTCGAGCGGCTGCAACACGTCGCCGCTCGCGGCACCGAACTCCAGGACACGCAAGCGGCGTGCGTCCGGCCACGCCGCGACGGCCTGCGTCACGCAGGCGGCGAGCAGTGCGCGCGCATGCGCCCAGGTCGGCGATGCATCGAAGAACTGCTCGACCAGACTGCGCCCGGTCGACGACAGCAGCGCGCCCTCGGGCGACGTGTCGCGCAGCATGCGCGGCAGCGCCGCGCCGACGTGCGCCAGCAGCGTCAGCTCGGCGACATGGGCCGGCGATGCGGCCAGCACGTCGCGCCACAGCGCGTCACGCGCGGGCATCGCCTCGCAGGCTTCGTCGTCGCGAACCAGGCGATCACCTTCGAAGCGCGCCAGCCCGTCCTCGACGACGATTTCCGCCAGTCGCGCGACCTGTTGCGGATGCGTGTTCGTCAGCAGCGCCGGCTGGGCGAACACGCCGAGCGCATCCAGCGCGTCGAGCGCATGCAGACCGGCAAGCACGTCGAGCAGCGGCAACGTTTCGGTCAGATGCTGCGTGCGGCGCGCGAGGTCCTCACGCGCCATGACATGCGCGTTCGCACGCTCGACGAGCACGCCCGGCGGCGGCAACGCGTCGGCCGTGTAACCGGCCGGCAGCGGCCTCGCTTCGAGCACGTAGGCAAAGCGCGCGGGCGCGCCTTGACGGCGCCCGGCGAGATCGACGCGACGGAAGCGGCACGCGGAAAGGCGCGCGACGATCTTGCCGTTTGCATCGATGAATTCGAACGACGCGACGATCGAATGTGGGCTGCGGCGATGAATGCGCGCCAGCACGCGACGAATCGCTTCGCCGCTCAGGAAATCGACACGACCGATCTGCACGGGGACAAACGCCGAATGCGCATCGTCCGGCGTGGCACCGGCCTGCGCCAGCACCGCGAACAGCGGATGGAAGCCGCTGTCCATCAGCGCGGGATGCAACAGATAGTCGGATCGCGCATGCTCATCGGCAAGAACCGACGGCACATCGAGCTCGGCAAGCGCGTCGTCGCCCGACACGCGCAGCGACCGCACCCAACGGAACGCGGGCCCGTAGCTGAGGCCGATCGCCGTCGTGCCCGCATACAGCGCGTCGCCGGAAAGCGCCGGACGCGACTGCAGACGGGTGACGACGGACGCATCCGGCATGCTGCACGCATCGAGCGTATTGCCGCTTTCGAGCAGGCGCCCCGTCACGTTCAGGTTCCACGGGCCGTCCGACATCCGGTCGCGTGTCTCGATCGTAAATGACGCGGTGCGCACGTCGATCGTGAACCGGAACAACTTCGCGTGCTGCGGCTGGAACACGACCGGCATGCGGATCTCGACGTTCTCGATGGCAACATCCGGTGTGCCGAAGAACCTGCGCGCCGCCGCGAGTGCCATTTCGACATAACCGGCGCCCGGGAACGCGACGCCGCCGTCGACCACGTGATCGGCGAGCATCGGCACGCGCTGCGGATCGAGCTGGCTCTCCCACGCGAACGCATGCTCGTGCAGGCGATAGCCGAGCAGCGGATGATCGACGCGACGATTCACGAGCCCGTAGCCCTCGACGCTCGGCACGAGCCAGTAACGCTCGCGCTGCCACGGATAAGTCGGCAGCGCGGCGTGCGGGACATCGGGAACGAGGCGGTCGAGATCGACGCGCGCCCCCTGCGCGACCGCCGACAGGATCGCATGAGCGAGCATGTCCGCGCTGTCGTGCTGACGCTTGAGCGTCGGCACGACGACGCCCGGCGCGACGCGGGCGGCAAGCGTCTGCTTCACGTAAGTGCGCAGGATCGAATGCGGGGCGATCTCGACGAACACGCGCACGCGATCGTCGGCCAGGCGCGCAATGGCATCGCCGAAACGAACCGGTTCGCGAATGTTGCGCCACCAGTAACCCGCGTCGAGCGCGGTCCCCGGCAACGTGTCGCCGGTCACCGTCGACACGAATCGCGTGTGCGTATCGCGCGGCGCGAGATCGGCCAGCCCGTCTCGTACGACCGGCTCGATCGCATCCATGCGACTGCTGTGGAACGCGTAATCGAGGCCGAGCATCTGATAGAAATGGCCGGCGTCCGCGAGCGCCGCGCCGATTGTTTCGAGCGCGGCTTGCGAACCTGCGAGCGTCACCGAGTCGGGGCTGTTGGTGCCCGCGATTTCAATGGCAGCGGCGAGATCGAGACGCGCGATCCAGTCGCGCGCCGCGGCTTCGCCGATGCCGGCCGCCGCCATCCTGCCCGCGCCGCGCGTCAGGCCCTGGGCACCGCTGCGAATCCGGATCACGCGCACGGCCTCGGCGAGCGTGAGCGCGCCCGACACCCAGGCCGCCGCGATCTCGCCGACACTGTGACCGACCGCCGCATCGAAGCGGATGCCGCGCGCGGTCAGCACACGCGTGATGCCGACCTGCATCGCGAACAGCAGCGGCTGCGCGTTCTCGGTCGCGGCGAGCCATTCGGCATCGACACCTTCGCACATGACTTCGACGAGCGATGCGTTGCCGTCCGCGCGCCACAGCGCATCGACTTCGTCGAGCGCCGCGCGAAACACCGCATCCTCGGCATAGAGCCGCTTGCCCATCCCGGCCCATTGACAGCCGTTGCCCGCGTAGACGAACGCGACGGGCGCGTCGCCTTCGATGGCCTGCCCCTGCACGGCGCATGCCGGCAGCCCATGCTCCGACGGCTCCACAAGTGCTGCGAGCGCCGCCAGGCCTTCAGCCTGATCCGCGGGCGCGACGACCGCGCGATACTCGAGCCACTGGCGACGCCGTGCGGCGGCGGCCGCGAGTGCGGCCCAGTCGGCCCCCGACTGCAGGCGCGCGAGATGGCGTGCGGCGACGGCTGCCAGCGCGGCCGGCGACCGCGCGGTGAGGACGAGCGGCGGCAACGGAGCATCGATCCTTGCCGCCGACTGCGCGACTGGCGCCGGCGCCGGCGCTTCGGTGACGACGACGTGCGCATTCGTGCCGCCAAAGCCGAACGAATTGATGCCGATGGTCAGCGGTGCATCGCCGCGCGCGAGCGGTGTGAACCGATCGACCACGCGCAAGCGGCCGCCTTCGAAATCGATGCCGGGGTTGGGCGTGTCGAAGTGCAGCGAACGCGGCACCGCGCGATGCTTCAGGCACAGCACGGCCTTCAGCAGACCGGCCATGCCCGATGCCGTTTCGAGGTGTCCGATATTGGTCTTGACCGAGCCGATCAGCAGCGGATCGGATTCCGGCCGGCCGCCCGACACCGCGTCGATCAACGCGCGCGCCTCGATCGGATCGCCGACCGCGGTGCCCGTGCCGTGCGCCTCGAGATACGCGAGCGTGCGCGGATCGATGCCCGCGCGCCGATACACGGTGCGCAGCAGGTCCGCCTGCGTCGCGGCTGCCGGCACGTTGATGCCGCCGTGCGAATGGCCATCCGAATTCACGCCCGATCCGGCGATCACCGCGTGGATCGTATCGCCGTCGGCCACCGCCTGGTCGAGCGGCTTGAGCAGCACGAACGCCCCGCCTTCGGCGCGCACGTAGCCGTCGCCGGTCGCGTCGAACGCGCGGCAACGACCGCGCGGCGACAGCATCGACGCCTTCGAAAAACTGACGAATCCGAACGGATGCAGCAGCAGGTTGACCCCGCCGGCAAGCGCCATCGCCGTCTCGCCGGACTGCAACGCGCGGACCGCCTGATGCAGCGCGACGAGCGAGGACGAGCAAGCGGTGTCGACCGACATGCTCGGGCCGCGCAGGTCGAACAGGTAAGACACGCGGTTCGACGCGATGCTGAGCGTGTTGCCGGTTGCCGAATACGGATCGATCGTGTTCATGTCGTCCATATTGCGGTTGCCGTAATCCATGCCCGCCACGCCGACGAACACGCCGCAGTCGCGTCCGCGCATCGCGGCCGGACGCACGCCGGCGTCTTCGAACGCCTCCCACGCGAGTTCGAGCAGCAGCCGCTGCTGCGGATCCATTTGCGCCGCCTCGCGCGGCGAGATGCCGAAGAATTCGGCGTCGAAGCCCGCGACGTCGTCGACGACGCCCGCCGCGAACGTGTAGCTCTTTCCCGGCTCCCGTTTCGATGGGTGCTGATAGAACGCCGTGCCGAATCGGTCCGGCGGAATGGCGGTCACGGCATCGCGCTCGTCACGCAGCAGTTGCCAGAAGTCGTCGGGTCCCTCAACCCCACCGGGAAAGCGGCACGCTATCCCAATAATCGCAATTTTTTTTTTCATCATCACGCCGGCGTCTGAAGCATCCCGGTCGGCGAAGCGGCGCGAGTGCAGTCGACGTGCACCATCGCGCGCTGTATCGCAGCACCGAGACTCTCGACGCGAAGGTTTCGGTGCTCGCCGAAATCGTTCGCGAAGTTGCGCCAAATAAAGTAATCGCTATTGGTCGGTTCGGTTTCGAGCGCGTCGAACACCGAAGTCAGAGCGGGAACGTGATCGCCGTAAAAGCACAGCACGGTCGGACGCTCCCGCTTGCGGAGATAATCAGTCAGCTTGCCGATCATGCCGTCGGCATTCTCGACGTGTCGAAGATAGGCGGTCAGATCGCGCCAGCGCGCGTCGTCGCCGAGCGTATGCCGCGATTCGGATTCGCCCGGCCCGACCGGTTCCAGATGCAGCGGGCCGTGGTTCTCCATCGTGATCGCAAACGCGAACACCGGCCCGTCGCCGTGCTCCTGGAGGGCCGCGATGATTGCATCGGCCACCGGGCCGTCTCCGATATAAGGCCCGACTCGCGCGGCACCGCCGAAATCCCGAATATCCAGAAAACGGTCGAAATGCATGAACCGGAATGCCCGGTTGCGCCCGAAGAAATCGGCGTGATACGGATGAATCGCGAGCGTGCGATATCCGCCTCGCTTGAACCAGCCCGCCAGCGACGCACATGCGCGGCGCACATACATGTACGGGTAAAAGCGCGAATAGCCGAGCGCCGCCGACGGCAATCCCGTCAGCATCGCGAATTCGCTGCGCATCGTATTGGCGCCCCAGGCGGGAACGTCCAGGCTGCCCTGCGTGAATGCCTCGCGGCGGGCGCGATCGAAATTCGCGTACGGCTCCGACGACACGCATGCGCCGAGGCGTCGCGCGTCGAAATAGGATTCGCTCTGGATGACGATCACGTCCGGCGTGCTGTGCGGACGGCCGCCGGCGAACGGCCCGGCGTCGACCGCGCGAAAGAACGCGTTACGCTCCGCACTCCGCAGCCCGTTGACGAGGTAAGCGACGAATGCCGCGAAGAAACCCGTCCGGCGCTGGTCCGCCATCGGGTCGAGCGTCAGCGGCACGCAACGCGACAGCGCGACACAGACCGGCGCGCAAGCGACCGCGATCAGTGCGGCGGCGCCACGCGCCAGCATGCCGGCCGGTTGTTCGAGCAGAAACCCGACCGTCGCGACCGCCACGGCGGCAACGATGCCGAACACCTTACCCGCACTCAGAAACGGCAGATAAAGACGCGGATGAGCGAAAACCTGGCTGAACAGGCTCAGGTCCGTAAAGACAAAGGGTTCGCGCAGGGATTCGTATTTTGCGTTGCTGATGACGGCCAGCAACGCGATCAGCACGAGGGCGACGGATGCCGAGACAAGCGGCCGTGCCGTCACGGCGAAAGTCGCGCCCGCCACGATCGCGAACGCGCAGACATGCAGAGCGATCGCCGCCGGCGAACGGACGAACGACGCGCGCGGATACGCGATGGCCTCTACGAGAAACGAGAGTGCGGCTGCCGCAGCCGCGAACGCGAATCCGGGCAGCACGTCACGCCTTCCCGCGCGGGAGATAGGACAGACGACCGAGAATGGCATCCGCCAGCGTGGCCGGCAGCAGGCGCAGCAACTTGATGCCGAAGGCAAGACTGAACGGAAAGGCAATTTCCACGCGGCGTCGCGCGAGGCGCTTCTTGATGTAACCGGCAGCCTTGTCCGCACTCCACATGAACGGCTTGCTGCCCGGGAAGACGTCGCTCATCGCTGTGCGGACAAAGCCCGGCATCACGACCGACAGGCCGATGCCCTCGCGTGCGAGGATCGGGCGCACGGAATCGCAGTAAGCGACCAGCGCCGCCTTGCTCGCGCAGTAGGCAGGCGAGATGGCCATACCCCGCAACGCGGCGAGCGAACTGACGACCGCGATCTGCCCACACCGGCGCATGCGCATCCGGTCGATGGCCGGCAGCACCGCATGCAACGCGCCGTACAGGTTGGTATCGACGACATCGGCGGTGCGCGCCATGTGCTCCCAGTCGTCCGCGGACTGCAGCGTGCTGGCCACGCCGGCATTCGCAATCATCAATTCGATTGGATACCGCGTATCGAAATCGACCATCCAGTCCTGGACGGTGGCCGAGTCGCGCACGTCCATGCAGCCGATCACGACGCGGGCGCCGCGCGCACGGCACTCCGCGGCGACGGATTCCAGCCGCGCCGAATTTCTGCCGATCAACCCCAGCGTGGTATCGGGCGCGGCATAACTCAATGCCAGCGCACGTCCAAGCCCGGCACTGCTGCCGGTTATCACGATTGCTCGTGGCCCGCTTGCGCTCACCTGCCCTCCCCGGTTGCGAATATTGCTGCTTTCCATCGTTTTAAACAGACATTATTTTTCAGCGGTGTCTGGTTATCGATCTTCAAGCGCGAAGCGCTGCCTGATATTTCGATCAAGCAGCAGACAACATTATCGATTTATTGCGTTCGATTATTTCGTATGATTTGACTACGTCCGCGACACATCACGCATTGGCACGGAACATCGATGTAACGATGTGCGACCGCCCGAATCAGGGTTGCGAAAAAATGTGCGGGCCATGCAGCGAAACGACACCGCATGGAAATTTGCGCGACGCGAAAGGTTGTTGGCCACAAGCTTACAACGCGCCGACGCGATCATACATCAATATTAATATTCGAGTAATACCTTGCATGTTACGACCGCTTACGCCGCACTTGCTCTCGTCGATCGGGACCATGCAAAACACGAAACTCGCATTGCTTGCAATCGTCAGGCACCGGTCGCACGCCGATCCGCGAAGTGCAAACATCGGAAAAAACTGCCGAATCATTTCACTTGACCGTCCGGTAGCGGTCCATTCGCACGACGTTTTAGTCGCGTCGAATGCCGATGATCGCGTCACCGTTCGGCCGGCTGCATACGGCAATCCTGCAAGCCGTTGTTAAAGTTGCCTGGCCATTCGTCAGACATGAATCTCCGACTTGGCGGGTTCGATGAGAGACTGTCTGGTGGCATTCTGCCCCGTCCAATTGGGACGGACAGAATTCCTCGAATCTTCTTTGCAAATCTTGATGATCCTTCGACTCGCTTGATTCGCCGAGCCGCGTATGCAAATCGTCAGGCGGCACCGCCAGATCGGCGCCGGACCGGAGACGGGAGCGAAGCCAGGCGGCCGCGCCATCGGTAAAAGTGAACGCACGCCCCGATTCGATCGGGCGAGCACCGCCGGTCAACGCATCGGCGGCCTGCGGCATTCGTCGTACAACATCGCTCGTGATCTTGCGCTCCCTCGTCGTGCAAACACCTGCGTTTCTTTCGATGCTGACAATCAGCTTTACGGACCATATGCGAGAAAGGAAGGCACCCTTAACAAATCGGCAATCCGTGCCCGCCATTCGGGTCGATTGGACTGCGCTCACGCGGAAATCACGATTGCACGCGGGCACGATGCTCTTGCCATGACCAAAAGAGAACCATACCGAAGCCGACGCAAACCGTTACGTTGAGCGGAATCAAAACATAGTTCTTCTTCTGAATCGCCAGCAAAACCGTCATGAGTGAATAGGCGAACGTGGCGATTTCGCCGGCCAGCAGAACTGCGTTGATGCGAGGCATCGTCGAGCGATAGGCTTCCTTGCCTTTTGGCGTGCGATGAAAGCCGCTATACACACCGAAAACCGCGCGCACGCCCCCCGCGAAGTAATACCAGGCCATCGGCAAAAACATCGCAATATAAAGGTAGGTATCCCATACCGTTTTCAGAACACTCGGCTTGTCGTCGAATCTCGCGCCCTTGCGCGAACCGAACGCATTCGCAAGCGCCCAGATTGCCACCAGAACGAAAAAGACGAATGCGCCGAGATGAATCCCCTCGCCGTCGAAATGCACCAGGCAAGTCAACGGCATGCTGAGCAGTATCAGCACATAGATCGAAGCCAGCAGCACGGACGAGAACATCACCGAGATCGCGTGCATCCGCTTCATCAGCGGCATGCTTTGCGACAGCATCTGTCCGACATGCTTGAACCCGCTGTGGATCAGGCCGCGCCCCCAGCGTTCGCGCTGAATGCGAAACGCGCTGATGGTCTCTGGCAGCACCGACATGGAAACGACTTCTCGCAGATACGCGTACTTCCATTCGCCGAACTGCGCGCGATAGCCCAGGTCCACGTCTTCGGTGACTGTCGACGCATTCCAGCCGCCCAGCGCATCGACGCACTCCTTGCGCCACACACACGAGCTGCCGCTCAGCGACGCCATGTCGCCGTCCTCGCTCAGCCCCACCGTCACGTATTGCTGGTGGCCCATTTCCATGGCCTGGAAGCGTGTCAGGAACGACGCGTCGCGATTCTCGTAGCCGATGCCGGTCTGAAGGAAGCCGAGCTTCGGATCGGTGAAACACGGAATGGTCTTCAGCAGGAAATCCGCAGGCGGCAAGAAGTCCGCATCGAAGATCGCAAAGAAGTCGCCGGACGACTGCTGGATGCCGTTGACCAGGTTGCCGGCCTTGTAGCCCGTTCGCGACTGACGCTTGATGAGCCGGATGTCGATTCCGTCGGCGGCGTAGCGATCGACCTTCGCCCGCGCGAGCTTCGTCGTCGCATCCGACGAGTCGTCGAGCACCAGGATCTCGATCTCGTTGGACGGATAGGTCAGGCGGCAGGCCGCATCGATCAGCCGCTCGACCATCTCGGACTCGTTGCAGATCGGCAGCAGCACGCTGACCCGAGGATGAAACCCGTCTTCGGAGATCCGGACGGGCTGCGCCAGGTCGGTCAGCTTGCGCCGTTCGACCTTGCGGGAAATCAGCAGCACGCGCAATTCGAGCAGCACGTACAGCGCAAAGTAGAGCACCACCAGCAGGAAAACCAACTGGGCAGCGTAGGAAAGCAGCGCGAGCATCGTGACCCCTTCCCCTCAGATCTTCACGACGGCGCAGATTTCTTCCAGCCGGTGCGCCCACGTATGGTTCTGCCGTACGTAGCGTGCGCCTGCCTCGGCCCGGTCCAGATCATCCTGCGACGGGCCGTGCCGAAGCCGCGAAAACAACTCCCGCGCATCGTCATGCGTATCGATCACGTGGCAGAACTCACGGAAATACCGGTCGACCGCGCAGCTCGCGTTGGTCACCGCGATGCCGCCGCACGCGAGAATCTCGAGCAGGCGTCGCGAGAACATCGTCTCGGAGCCCGTCACCGAATTCACGTTGATCGAGATCGCATGGGACTTGTACACCTGCGCGGTTTCCCGATGCGGCACCTTGCCGTGCACGCGCAGCCCGTTCCGCTTCGGATAGCGGAACTCGAAAAAGCGCGACAGGCGATCGTGATTGCGATCGAATACGTTGAGCTGCAGATTGCTCTGCTCGCAGGTGTCGAACACCATGTCGAGAAAACGGCGGCGCTCGTTCAGGATGCGCCGGTAGTAGCTGCCCGTGAAGCACGCTTCGTTGCGAACGAAATTGAAGCCCGAGAAATTATGCGACGCCGGCTGATACGGCATCACCAGCGTGTTGACCGGCACGTGCGCGGGCACCTGCTGCCGATATCGGTCGAGACATGCCTCGTCGGTCGTGAACACGTAGTCGAACACCTTCGCCACGTCGATGAACGTGTCGAAGAACGCGCCGTCGTCCTTGTTCCAGAATACGGTCGGAACGCCCGCGCGCCTGGCGAAGTCGACCAGGCGAAAGATCGCCGTCGGCTTGCTCAGCCGCATCGGCGGCGACTGTCGCGCCAGCTCGTAGCGCCAGCTCCCGTCCACGCCGTGAAACGCCGATTCCACGAGCACGAGATCCGGTTTCCAGTTGCCGATCACGTCCGCGTAGTTGGCAGGCGTCATGGTGCGCACGCGACATTCCGCCGACAAGCAGTCCGCCGTGAAGTAATCGGTGACGAGCGCAATCTTCAGGCACCCGAAGCGTCCGACTTGCTCCACATCCTCCGCAACCGTCGGATAGTCGTAGACCAACGAACCCAGTTTTCTAATGACCCTGCCGACCATTTAACCCCTCACCCTGCGACATTGGCAGTGCGTTCATGACAAATTCGCGCCAGCGGCGCTGTGTGGCCGCGTATTCTCTCGCCTGGCCACGGAGCGCCGCGAGCGTACCGCGATCGGACAGCGCCGCATCGATCACCCGTGCCAGGTCGAACGCATCGCCGGCCTTGAAAAACCAGCCAGCCGGACTCGGACCCATTTCGTCGCGAAACACCGGCAGATCCGGCACGATCACCGGCTTGCCCATCGCGAGCGCTTCCACGAGCTTGATCGGCGGCACGATCTCGCAAACCTTGAACGGCTTGCGCGGGATGCACACCAGTGCACAACGACCGAGCGTCCTGCGCGCCTGCTCGGGCGAGGTCCGGCCCAGAAAGCGAATCTGCTCCGACAATCCGAGGCGCCGCACCTGCGCCTCAAGCGCCGGCCGTGCCTCGCCTTCTCCGACGATCTCGACCCGCACCGCGCGCCCTTGCCCGCTCAACCGGCCGACCGCATCGATCAACGTGTCGAGTCCTTCATAGCCGATCAGCGAGCCTGCATATCCAATCGTGTCGGCGTCGATCTCCTCGGGCGCCGAAGGTGTAAACCGTTCGGGATCCACACAATTCGGCAGCAAATACATCCGCTCGCCGGCAATCCCCCAGCGATCGCGCGCGAACCGGCCCAGTTGCGCCGAGATCACGAACAGCTTGTCCGCGTGCCGGGCCACCAGACCCTCCAGCTGCAGCCCCTGCGCGAACCCCTGCCGCCTTTCGTATTCCGGCATGCGCGAGATGCGCGTCAACTCCCACAACCCGCGCATCTCGTACTGGAACGGAATGCCCAGTTGCCGCGCCGCCAGCAGCGCCGGCAGCGCGTTCACGTGATTCGACGCCGCGTGGATCACCGACGCGCGATGCTGCATGGCCACGCGCGCGATGACGGGCGCCGCCTGCAACGCATACATCAGCACCGGCCGGTTGTTGAACGGCGCGCTCGCATGCAGATACCGGACCTCGCTCACCTGCGTCTCGCTTTCGGCGGCGTCGGTCAGGCGATCCGCGCGATCGCCGGGATAGCCGGGCCGCGTCAGCGGATGCACGCGACCGCCCGCAGCCGCCAATGCGCGCACGACTTCGTGCGTGCGCGTCGTATAGCCGCTCGTGTGATATGGCAATGCGCTCGCCGCCACGTACAGCATGCTGTCCGGATCGCCGACGAACGGCACGCCGTGCGAACGCTGCTTCAACTTGCGCTCGAGCACATGCGCGGTCAGTCGACGGCTCATCGCGAGCAGCGGCTCGGTCAACGCCGTCTGCAACGAATCGAGCATCGTGCTCATGCTTTCGCCGCCCCGGCCGTCTTCAGTTCGGCACAGGCGAGATCGGTCGTATGCGTGGTCCGGATCCTGCCGCGGGCCTGCAAGTCGAGGAATTCCGACGTCGTGATCACGTCGTAGTCCTTCGTCAGGCGCGACAGGAGTTTCCGGTAGCCTTCGACACGCTGGTCGTCCCGATAGGTCGCATGCCCGTTCTCGTCCCAATACAGCAGCGACCACGAATGAAGCAGGAAAATCGAGAACGTCGGACTGCCGCTGAACGCGTCGAGCAGCAGCTTGCCCCACCACGGACGAAACCGGAAATACGGCGATTCAGGATAAGTCAGGCGTGCCCACCATTCTTCCTTGCCGACCTTCGGCAGGATCTTCTTTTCCGTCATCGGCACTTCGATCACGCCGTTCGACCACTGGAACGGCAGATTCGTGGGCTCGCTGTAGTTGCACTGCCCGGCATGGACCGCGCACAGGGAATTGTTGAACGACAGTTGTACGCCGGTGGACTTCAGCGCCCGGATCGTCGACGCGTTCCAGCGAAACGAACCGGCACGGTGCGCCAGCACCGGCTTGCCCGTTTCCGCCGAAATCAGCCCGCCGAAGTGGCGAATCACGAACTCCGCGCGCGCATCGTCCGTGTATTGATTCATGTATTGCGGCCGTCGCGCAAGGCCGTGCTCGGCCCAGAACGAGTCCGGCAGGTATTCCGGATGCGTATGCAGTTGAACGTCCTGCCCCGCGGCATCCAGCCGGCGCACGACCTCCTTCGTTTCGTCGAGGTATGCATACGCGCCGCACTGATCCACGAAGAACACGTGCTTGACGCCGAACTCGTCGCCGATGGAAGCCATTTCGGCAACCCCTGCCCGCCCCTTCTCGTGCACACCCCACATCAACCGTTTGACGTGATCCTCCGTGGCGCGCTTGGGCAGCGCCTCGGTATCCACCGTCAACATGGCATAGCGATTTCTATCCATCATGTTCAGTTCACTTCCACCAATGCCCTCCAGTCGGCGTCGCTGGCCTGCGCCGCGGCCGGCGGCACGATCCGCGCATCGCGATAGCGCCACGCGAGATACGCGCGCTTTCTTTCGCGATACGAACGATCGTCGCCGCTCAATTCCGGCAGGTATTCCACCAGCCAGCCCAGCCGCGAATAGAAGGCGAAATCGGCCACGTCGGTCACCAGTACCGGCGCCAGCGCATCGTTGCCTTTCAGTCGCGCGGAAAAGCCTTCGCACGCACGGCGCAGTGCATCGCGCTCCGTACCCGGCGCCCAGATCAACAGCGTGTTCGCTTCGGCCGAAACCGGCGCGTGCTTCAGGGTCGGCAGCCACGGATAGTTCGTCACGTGAGGCGTAACCACATCTAACGTGGCCAGCACGCGCCTGATGCCGCGCCACGCGCGCTCCTTCAGCGTGGCAGGCGGCTTCCCGGCGAGCAGGTCATGGCGCGTCAGCAACGTCCAGTCGGGCTTCGCCGCCAGCGTGCGCAATTCGTGCCTCAAGGCCCGGGTTTGGTCGATGATGCTCAATGCGTTCGCCTCTTGTCAGCAATCCTGGCGATGATCTCGTCCGCCGCGAGCGACGCGCCATTCATCGGCACCGCGCACCGCGCTGGCGCCGCCTCGGGCAACACGCCCAGCAGCGCGTCGACGGCCGCCTTGCGTTCCTGCTCGGTCTCACAAGCCGACACGACGGCCGGCATCGCGTCGGCGACCATCCGCGCGCGGCGAACCTGATCGTCCACCAGTTGCGCGTTGGGCACCAGCAGCGCGGGAATGCCCGACTGCACGAGTTCGCAGCAGGTGTTGTAGCCCGCGGCGCCGACAAAGGCATCGAACGCACGCAGATAGCGCGCCAACGGGTAGACCGAGATCGGCAGCACACCGGCCGGCAATTCGACGTCGCGCACCGAAATGGGCGCCCGCGCCCAGACCACCTGGAACCCGGCCGCCTCGAACGCGGCGATCAGTCCGTGCCCGATGCCGGCAACATCCTTCAGGTTGCCCGGGCCAAGAGAAAAGAGGACGAAGCGACCGGCCTGCGGCAGGCCCAGCGCGTTTCTCGCCGCTGCGCGGTCGAGCAACTCGTCGTCCTCCAGCAGGCAGACCGGTGGCACCGACAGCCGCGTGCCGCCGTTCGTCAGCGACGCGCGTGCTTCGGTCGCACCCAGTTCACCCGGCTGGATCACGAGATCGAACAGCGCTTCGTCCACCGGCACCGTCTTGGTATCGGCCTTGAGCAGCCCGCGATTGGACCACACGAGGACGGGCGATCCATACGTTTCGCATGCCGTCAGCAAACCCTTGAAGGGCCACGTTCCGTCGAATACGACCGCATCCGGGCGAACCCGCTCCAGCATCAGGCCCAGCCGCACGGCCAGTTCGCTGTTCCAGCCGAACGTCGAGCTGGACGACCAGTAATGGGAAACGAAATAGTCCGCCTCGAATCCCATCTCCTCGATGATCTCGATCGCCGACGCCAGCGAAAAGAAGAACGGACGCGCGCGGCCCCGCAGGCGACGCGCGTACGCGAGGCAACGGTTCAGATGGCCCATGCCCGAGCCGTTCACGTTGAAGAACAGGATGCGCGGCAACGCGCTCGCCGCGCGCGCCGGGTGACCAGGCTTCTGGCCGATCATGCGTCCCCGCCGAACAGGTCGCGCGTGTAGACCTTGCCTGCGACGTCGGTCAGGTCGTCGGTCAGGCGGTTGGCAACGATTACGTCGGCGGAGCGCTTGAATTCAGCCAGGTCGTGGACGACCGACGAGTTGAAGAACGTCGATTCGTGCAATGCCGGCTCGTAGACGATGACCTCGACGCCCTTGGCCTTGATGCGCTTCATGACGCCCTGGATGCTGGACGCGCGGAAATTGTCGGACCCGGCCTTCATCACGAGGCGATAAATGCCGACAACCTTCGGCTTGCGCTTGAGAATGCTCTCGGCAATGAAGTCCTTGCGCGTGCCGTTCGACTCGACGATCGCACGAATCAGGTTCTGCGGGACGTCGCGATAGTTGGCCAGCAACTGCTTCGTATCCTTGGGCAGACAGTAGCCGCCGTAGCCGAAGCTCGGGTTGTTGTAGTGCGCACCAATGCGTGGATCGAGACATACGCCGTCGACGATCTGGTGCGTGTCGAGACCGTGCTGCGCGGCGTAGGTGTCCAGTTCGTTGAAATAGGCCACGCGCATCGCCAGGTACGTATTCGCGAAGAGCTTGATCGCCTCGGCTTCCGTGCTGCCCGTGAACAGCGTCGGAATATCCTGCTTGATCGCCCCCTGCTTCAGCAGACCGGCAAACGCTTCGGCTCGCTCGGAACGTTCGCCGATCACGATCCGCGAAGGGTGCAGGTTGTCGTACAGCGCCCGGCCTTCGCGAAGGAATTCGGGAGAGAAGATCAGGTTGTCGGTGCCGAGTGCCGCGCGCGTACGCTCGGTGTAGCCGACCGGAATGGTCGACTTGATCACCATCACCGCGCGCGGGTTGATCGCCATCACGTCGCGGATGACGACCTCGATCGAGCGGGTGTTGAAGTAGTTCGTGTCCGGATCGTAGTCGGTCGGCGTGGCGATCACCACGTAGTCGGCGCCGGCGTACGCGTCTTCCTTGTCCAGCGTCGCGCGGAAGTTCAGGCTCTTGTGGCGCAGGTAGTCCTCGATCTCGGCATCCTCGATCGGCGACTCCTTGCGGTTGAGCATCGCCACCTTCTCGGGGACGATGTCGAGAGCCACGACTTCATTGTGCTGCGACAGCAGGACGGCGTTGGACAGGCCGACGTAGCCTGTGCCGGCGATAGCGATTTTCATGCAGTTCCCTTTAAAACATGTCAAAACCGGTCAGGCTGCGGACGACGGCATCTGGCTTGCACCAAAGGCGACGCGGGACGACGGCGGCCGGCGCTACACCCCGCCCTTGCGTGCGCGGTCGCACAAGCATCAACACGATCGGCTTTACTCGACTGTTGACCTGCCTTCGGTATACAGCAAGCGTCGAACGTCGAAGTGCATCATGACCACGGCAGCAACAGCAACGATCTCGCACGGGGCGGCCAAGCCTCTCTTGCGGTGATATCTCCCGCGCTTGATCATTTACTTGCCGATCCTTATCGAATTCAGCACGCTCTGCCAATCGACAAATCTCTTGTGCGGCTCGCCGCACCATACTTTGACCGCGAGCGCCTCAGCATCGGGATCCATACAGCCGGCCTGCGAAAATACCGGACCCGCGTCGCAAGTCCTCCACATATGCGGTGCATATTCACTTTGCCCCGCCTGGGCCCGAGCTTTGTCGAAAGCAACCGACGAGTCTGCAAATTCCAAGTGCTTTTCCTGTCCGAAGGCAAACGGCTTGATGAAATCCACTGACTGCTTGAGAGATGCTCCGGATGAAGCCCGGTAGTCATACCAGTCGTGCTTGCGTTGATGCGCAACGCATGCCAACGTCAGCAAAGGAGCAACGCTGTACAAGTGATAATGCAACGCGTCCCGTTGAACGAAGTCGATGCTTTCTCCGTTGGCCCTGAAGCTTTGGTCCATCTGTCTTTCGAACCCTTTTTCCACAGTTTTCCAAAGGGCGTCATCTTTCAGCACGGTCGCAATAAGACCAACAATTTTCAGGCGATGACTTTGCCAGTTTCCGGTTCGGTGCCTCGAGTCATTCCAAACGGTAACGGCCCGCCCCCTCAACCAATCGTCGACAAGCCCGGCATTATCAGGAGAAAACCGAGGTCGCAGAATATCATATGCGACGATCAACGGCTCCAGCTTCGTTTCATTAATAGGATCGCCGTCAGTGCGATTCACCTTGGCCCATGCCAAAATATAATCAACACCTTTTTCAGCATATTTTTCGTCCTCGGAAACCAGCCACACCCACGCCAGCGCGGATATTTTCTGCATATCGCGAAGCGAGTCGTCTGATTTTATTTTCCCGGAATTCGAATTCAGCTTACCCTCGCCAACGAGAATCGGAGCGGCTTGCGGCGTGTCGTCCAGCGCAGTATTTGCGTTTTTGTACAAGGAATTGTACAGCGACCTCGCTTCACCGTCGTTTTTCAGCAATTGGCGCAAACTCGCCACCTGTCCGGCATCCAGACTCACCGGCCCAGCCCAAGCCGAACTCAGCAACAGCGAGCAAAGGCACGACAAAAATCCAATATACCGCCCGGCCATATTGCCTCCTTGACTGCGTGATTTGTACAATCTCGCCAATTACGAATAAAGAGAACCGCGCGAGAAACGATGCTTCGACACACAGTTACCGTGACACTCCACTTAATCCGCACTCGATTCGTTGACGTATGCGTCGACGTAACTTCTGCTCCAGCCGCAATTTCTCCTGATAATCTTTGCGGGCACACCCGCAAGCACGACATTTTCCTCGTGGAAAACTTTTGCCACCAGAGAGCGCGACCCAACAATAACATTATTTGGAATAACTGAACCCTTCATAATGACCGCCTCCGAGCCGATCCAGCAGTTGTCGCCAATGAAAATCGGTTTTGATTTATTCAGCAACTCTCCGGTGGAAACATCAAAAATGGCGTGCCCGTCGGTTGCACGGAAAGTAATTCCCGAGCTGAGCATGCAACCCTTTCCGATTTCGACGATCAAGTTACTTTCGTTAGCCATGGCAAATCGAGCACTCTCAATAGACGTACCGGATTTGATGATCAATCTTTTCTTCACGCCGATTCCTGACATGTCAACGACTGTATTTATCAACCCACGCTTGTGAGTTGACTGAATCTCCACCTTGCAATCGCGGCCAAGTGTAAACCTGCAATTTCTGAACAAGGCCCCCTCATGCACGATAACTTCGGAACCGTCGGAACGGAAGTCAACTGTCAGACCATCGATCGATGGATTCTCAACGATCGATCCATCCAGCAATTTCAATCCATATAAATTCATCGAATTACCGTCCATTACTCGCGGGATTCACCTGCCACAACAGCACTTCCGCCATGACAAGCGAATCATCTCGCACGGGTGAGCGTCAAGAAAGTGCCCTGTATTTTGCAAATGCCGAGCCGATCACCTGATGCATGTCGTAGTATTTGTACTCGGAAAGCCGTCCGCCAAAAATGACATTAACTTCCTGCTCTGCGAGATCCCGATACTTCGAATACCTCGATGAATTTTCCTCATCCCCGACCGGATAGTACGGAATTTTCGTACTGGACCAAGCAGACGGAATTTCCTTGGTAACCACGGTTTTTGGGCTTCGATTACCTGGAGTAAAGTGTTTGTGTTCGATGATGCGCGTCCATGGCACGTCCTGATCACCATAATTGATGACAGCATTGCCTTGGTAATTTTCCGTATCCTCGACCCAGGTATCAAATTCCAGCGTCCTATATTCGAGCTCGCCGTATATACCGCCAAAATAATCGTCAATCTTTCCGGTAAAAACAACCATTTTAGCTTTGCCATTCCAGGCGTCCTTGTTCGCCAGATAGTCGATGCCAAGTTGCACATCGATTCCCTCGAGCATATTTTCGAACAGGGCGGTATAGCCGTCTTGCGGAACCCCCTGGTATTTATCGTTAAAGTAGTTATTATCCCAAGTCAACCGCACCGGCAACCGCTTGATGATGGAGGCAGGCAAATCTTTTGGATCGCGCTGCCACTGCTTCGCGGTATAACCGCGAATCAGCTTCTCGTATATGTCAGTTCCGACCTGGGAAAGAGCTTGCTCCTCCAGATTTTCCGGCTCACGGTCATTCAGTCGCAATTTCTGCGATTCAATAACCTGCATTGCCTCTTGAGGAGTCGTCACTCCCCACATATGGTTGAACGTATACATATTGAACGGGAGAGAATACACCTTTCCGCCCGAAATCGAAATCGGCTGATTTCTGAAATTATTAAAATCAGCAAATCGATTTACAAATTCCCATATCTTTTCATCGTTACAATGGAAAATATGAGGGCCATATTTATGCACATCGATGCCCTCTTGTTTTTCCGTATAACAATTTCCCGCAATGTGGTCTCGCTTGTCGATAACAAGACACTTCTTTCCATCGTCCGTCGCCAGGCGTGCAAAGGTGGCGCCGAACATACCGGCTCCGACGATCAAGTAATCATACATTGTGAGCTTTCTCCTCTCGCTGACTTGCCAACAGATCCATCAATTTAGTTTTTCTCGCCTCATAAACAGGCAAAAGACTCTCGGGAACCCGATCCTTGACCCACCTTACGAGGGCGCTCGCAAACTCAACCCAGATATCAACCAGACATTCTCCGTTGGGGTGTTTTGAAATTCGATGATGCGTAAACTCCAATGCATCAAATGCAGTCAAACGCCGGTGATCAGAGATATTGGTGACTTGAAAACGCGATTCGAATTTCCGGTGAGTGCAAACAACATCATCGCCATACCCAATACTATTAGACGCCAATAGACTATCCCAATGAAATGCAATGTCGTTATGCACCATAGTTGGCCCAAAGAAAATATTGGCGTCGTGCAACAGATCTGTTTTGATAATCCTATTCCACGGATAATTAATCAAAGCCGCCGCAATACGCCGCCGCTGATTATTATCAGCCGCCTCGGAAAACTTTTTCCACAGCGCATTGTCGGCATTAAACATATCCCGAACTTGAGATTTTTCGTGGAATTCAATCCTGTATTTCACAAAGTACAGATCGTTATCTTGCTTCTTCGCATGCATCACGGCCGCGGCAAGTGCCTCACCGTCGATGACATCATCGGAATCAAGAAAAAATGTGTAACGACCAGTGCAGAGCGGAATAATCGCATTGCGCGCACGACCAGCACCCCGATTCTTCTGCTGAAAAAAATGAAGATTCTCGTGCTGCTGCTCCAGGGCGCGACAGATATCGGCGGTTCGGTCCTCGGAACCGTCGTCAATAACCAACACATTTGCCTTGATGCCCGGAACGTTCAACGCGTATCCCAACGTTTCCGCGATGAAATTTTCACAGTTGTAGGTCGGAATAACGATCGTCAGATCGTAGTCTGGATATCCGTTGAAAAAATCCTTTATGCGATTATTGAAATTTCCTCGCACACGCTTGGGAGGAATTGTTTTTTGATTACGATTTACAACGGCCGCGATTCGCTTGCCTATGAGCGCCTTGACCTCTTCCCGCTCCTGACGTTGCGAAACCCAACTGCTTCGATAGCAATAATCGTAGAACTCGTCGACAACGATCTGATCTTTCGACAAATCCACGTGTTTCCGTAGAAAGCAGCCGATCGTATTGATGTGATTGCACATGGCAGCGAGCTTGTAGTCGGCCGCGCCCATCGTCTGCCCTTCACGAGCCATACGGTGATAGCTGATTATTTCATCGATCTTGACCAGCTTACTGTGGGACGCAAGCACGAACCAGTGCAATGGATTATCCTCATAGAAATAATCCCCTTCTGGATATCTAATTTGATTCTCTTCGAGGAAGCTTCGCCGATAAAGTTTTCGCCACGGAACGGGCGACGTGCGAAATACCTCTGGATATTCTTTTGCAGTGAACGCCTCGTCCGTAGGAATTTTTTCAAATGCCTGCAAATCATAGGCTTCCGCGTAGGAGCGACTTTGCTCCACGAACGTTCTGAATCCGCCAATGACGACGTCCGCCTGGTGACGCTCGGCTGCCGCCACCATTCTCTCGAAGGCTGTTTCAGTGATCCAATCGTCGCTATCGACAAAACCGACATACACCCCTGTCGCGGCATCTATTCCGATATTACTGGGAATACCGGCGCCACCGAGAGTATTATGATCCAGGTCAATTACGCGAATTCGGCTATCCAGTTCGGCGTGCATTCGGATAATTTCTTTTCCATTATCGGTCGACGAATCGTCGACGATAATAAGTTCGAAATTCTTGTAGGTTTGATACCGAACGGAAAGGATACAGGCGTCCAGATATGGACCGACGTTAAACACCGGCATCACGATCGAAATCTTCGGACCATGTCCCGCGACGGCACCCGTAAACCCGTGATGCTCCGCTTTACCCTGTTCGCTGCGCTTCAGTTTTCTTTCGGCCCACTCGATATTGAACCGAGCAAACCGATACAGTGGGTCATCACTGGATATCTTATTGTATTCGGCGATTGCACCAACGAAATCGCCACGCTTGATCAAGTCATTCCCCCGTTTGATACTCATCAATCGCCTCTCTGAATAGATATCTTGTTGAATTTTGATTAACAGGCGCTGCGGCAGCCGCAAGCATTTGAGCTCATTTCACTGCTGCAACGTTCTTTGCACCACCGCCATCCGCCTGGAATTCATTGAGTTTATTCTTCAACACCCGCAACTCCCGCATCAAGGTGACCGGATGCGCCGTTGCAAATCTCTCGCTCATATACGCAACATTAGCCCGCCGCAGCAGAGGCGAGTCGCTCATCCATTCTTCCTTTTGCTCATAGATGCGCATCACGCGGTAGCCGAGCGGCTGAAGGAATTGATCTATTTCCGGGAAATACGTTTGCTGAGTGCCAGATTGATTGAATCCGACTTCGATATACAGAATATCTACGGCCTGCGTAGAGAGCAGTTGCTTCGCGCTGTTCAAAACTGCAAGCTCCCGTCCCTCTACATCGATCTTCAGCAGATTTATCCTGCCGTCGGTGAAGATGGGGCGATGACTATCCAGGCTTACTTGGTTGACTGTGAAAACGTCACCCGGAGCATCGACGGTCCGCAGGTTTCCAGGCAGAGCCTTTGTCATACTCCGGGCGTGGATGAATTGACTGGTCCCGTCTGCGTCACCGACCGCTACGTTATACGCATGCACGATCGGACCACCCTTTCCGGATGTCCTGTCAAGCAACTGTGCATAGCTGGTCGGGTTCGGCTCAAACAGGTGTGCTTCATGGACACGGAACTTCTTTGCCGTCTGCTTGATTTTTAGAAAAACATCCCCGACATACGCGCCGACGTCGACATAAACGATTGCCTTCCCGTTGAAAAACAGCTCAAGGTCGCCGATGAGGTCGTCGATATCGGCATCGCCTCTATTGCCTGCATTTTTCGAGACTTGACTCTTCAGTGCGGCAAGCTCCTGTTCCAGGCGCGTCTTCGCACGCGTCAGCGTTTCGACTTCCCGCCCGCGCTCGTCAGCCGCCGCAGACCGGGCTTCGTGCGCAAGCATCAGTTCGCGCTTCTCATTCTCCAGCTGACCTCGTGCCAGCTTCAAAGATTCGATCTTCTGTCCACGATCTTCGGCGACGCGGAGTTGCGTTTCCAGTTCGACTTCAAGCTTGCGCCTGCCGTGTTCCAATTCTGCTTTCGCTCCCCGCAGCACCTTCATTTCACGATCACGCTCGTCCACCACTTTCGCCTGAAACCGGCATTCGACTACCAGGCTCTGCTTTTCCTGTTCGAGTTCGGCTTTGCCCTGTTTCAATATGTCGACTTCCCGTGCGCGCTCTTCGGTCACCCGCGACAGCATTTCACGCTCGGCAACCAACACCGCTCGCTCCTGCTCCAGTTGCGTTTTTGCCTGCGTCAATGCATCAACCGCGCGTATGTGCTCCCCGATGGCACGTGACTGCACCTCACGCTCGATCGCCAGAGCCTGCTGTTTCCGCTCGAGCTGTGCGTTTGCCTCTTTCAACGCAGCAACTTCGCGTGCGCGCTCCTCCGCAAGCATCGACTTGGCTTCGCTGGCGACCAATGACTGCTGGTGCAATTGCCCCAGTCGCGCGCTCTCCTCCTTTGCCGCAGCCAGTTCGCGCGCGCGCTCCTCCCCGATTCGCAACTGCACTTCCTGCTCGACTGCAAGAATCTGCCGTTCGTATTCAGCTTGCGCCTTCATCTGCTTCAGCGCATCGATCTCCCGCTCGCGATCTTCTGCCACTTTCCGATGCGACTCGCATTCGTTTGCCAACGCCTGAATCTCAACCTCAAGGCCCGCTCGGATTTCCCTCAACGTAGCCAATGCGACACCAAGCTCGTTTGCCGACGTGGATCGGGATTCGAGTTCAACCGCAAGATGCTGTACGTCAAGGCGCAATTGCTCATTGGATTGCTCGAGCTCTCGTCTCCTGTCGAACGCGTCCTCCAACTCATCCTGAAGCTGATACACGTTATCCAGCAACAACCGGATTTCCTCGTCCTTTCGGAAGCATGCGTCCATGCCGTCCTTCACCTGACGCTCAAGTTGTTCCCGCGACGTCACCCACGTCGCTTGCCCCGCCTCAAATCGATCATTGAGCAGTTTCAGCGCGTCGATCTTCCGGTCACCTTCAACCAACAGCGCCGATTGCGTCTCGTACCGAGCTGTCAGCGCCCGTTGCTCGCGCTCCAGTCGCGCGTTCGCTTTCAATAGCTCCGCGAGCTCCTGACTACGCTCGATCAACAGCTTCGACTGCTGATCCCTGTCCTGAACGACGCCGTTCAATTGCTGCTCAAATGCGGCACGTCGCTCAGCAAAGGCTGTTCGCTGTTTCGCGTCACGCTGACGCGCAACCTTCGCCGCGGTTCGCAGTTGCAGAGCCTGACGGCTTTCCGAATCGCTGAAGCTCGTTTCGGGCGGCACGATGCCCAGCATTGCCTCTGCTTCGATCAGACTGCCGGCCTCGTGAAGTCGGAAGGCCAGCCATTTCAAACGGAAAGGTTTAGGATCCGCATCGTAAGCATGCCGCGCGGCTTCCGCCGCGGCGGTGCGATCCTGCTTCATCAAGTGCCGGGCCAAAGCCGTATACGCGTTAGCCAGCATGGCTGGCGAAAGCGATACCTTGGCAACGAGTTGTTCGACTGCAACAAAACCACCGGAGCCGTACGCCGCAATGATTTTTTCGAAATTCTTTCCGCCCAATGCTTCGGGTGGATTCCGACGGCCGGACTGACGCCAGATTTTCACGAGTTTGCCCGGCACCGACAGTAACGACGCCGGCGCATCTGCTCCCTGGATCAGAATGTCGCCCAGCTTCGCGTTAAGCGCGTTCCGCGATTCCACTTGATGAATGCTTCGTTGTGACTCGACGAGAGCCTGCAGCCGCAAATTTTCGGCCAAAATCTCGGGCAGCTCGTCATCGAGCCAACTATTGGCACCTACAGCGCCGCTTCGTGCGACGATGCCCAACCTGGTTTCCTGTCCGAGATTCTTGAGACGCAGCTCAAGCTCCTCCTGAGTCTGCAAGAGCTGATGAAGCAACGTGACGTTTTCCTCCTCTGCCCTGGTGAGACGGAATTCAGTCGAATCGTGATCGTTTGCCTTATTTGCCATTACTCTTCTCCCAGATTCCGCGGGCATCGATAAGCGCTCTTTTTCCGGTGATATTTGGGGAAACGTCTTTGAACTGGGAGTGGTCAACCAGCACGACAAGGATATTTGCCCACTCCATCGCCGTATTCAAATCCATTTTTAATACGTGACGACCTGCCAGACTTTCGGGCATCGCCTCAAGATTCGGCTCAACTACGCCAATCTTCCCGGAATAGCGATTGATTAGTTCCGTTACGATCTGCAACGCGGGGCTTTCACGCAGATCATCAATATCGGGCTTGAAGGTAAGACCGAAGCACGCGATACGGACATCGGTTGCGGCTATGCCTCTCGTGCCTAGCTCTTCGATGGCCCGTTCGATTTTTCGAAGAATCCACTCCGGCTTTGCATCATTGACTTGCCGCGCGGTCGTGATCAAACGCGCGCTCTTCGGCGCACTGTTTACGATGAACCACGGATCAACGGCGATGCAATGCCCACCGACGCCACATCCAGGTTGCAGGATGTCGACGCGCGGATGCCGATTCGCCAGTCGAATCAATTCCCAAACATTGACACCCTGCTCCTCGCAAATCATCGACAGCTCGTTTGCGAATGCAATATTGACGTCCCGAAAACTGTTCTCGGTCAATTTGCACATTTCGGCCGTGCGAACGTCCGTGATGATGCAATCCCCCTGAACAAACAGTTTATAGAGTGCTGCCGAACGTTCCGAACATCTGGATGTCATGCCGCCAATCACGCGATCGTTGACCACCAGTTCATGAACGATGCGACCGGGCAAAACCCGTTCGGGACAATGTGCGATACGGATATCAGATGCATCGCCAGCTTGCTGTGGAAAGCTCAGATCCGGACGCATTTCGGCGAGCCAGTCGGCCAGCAGCTCGGTCGTACCGACGGGAGACGTAGATTCGAGAATGACCAAATTGCCGCGTGCAAGGACAGGGGCGATCGACTTGGCCGCGGACTCGATGCAACTCAAATCCGGCTTGTAATCGCCGGTCAATGGCGTCGGCACCGCAATGACGAACGCATCAGCCGGCTCGACACATGTCGTTGCCCGCAGATAGCCAGCTCCGACCGCGGCACGAACCAGAATATCGAGCTCCGGTTCGACGATATGAATATCACCACGGTTGATTGTATCGACGACATACGGCGATACATCGACGCCAATTACCCGTCGCTTGCGTGACGCAAACAGCGTGGCGGTAGGCAAACCGATGTAACCAAGGCCAATTATCGAGATCGTGTTCAACATTCACCCACTAAGATGTCGCGGATACGCTGTGCCGCTTTGCCGTCACCGTACGGATTGGTCGCGCAAGCCATGACGGCATACCCCTCTGGATCATCGAGCAGCCGGTTCGTTTCTGCGACGATGGCTGCTTCATCAGTACCGACAATCCTGACCGTTCCGGCGGCCACCGCTTCAGGCCGCTCGGTTGTATCGCGTGTCACCAGCACAGGCTTGCCCAGCGCCGGAGCCTCCTCCTGAATTCCGCCGGAATCGCTGATTAACAAGGCGGCTCGATCCATCAGGTAAACGAAAGGCAAGTAGTCCTGTGGTTCGATCAGGAATATTCCGGGAACACTTCCGAGAAGACGATGAACCGGTTGCTTTACTTTCGGATTGAGATGTACCGGGAAAACGATCTCGACATCGCTTCGTCGTGCAATTTTCAGCAAGGCGCGACAAACAGCCTCGTGACCACTGCCAAGATTCTCCCGGCGATGTCCGGTGACGAGGATCAGTCGCTTCCCTGAATTCAGGAATGCGAATCGCTCTTCCATCTGCTTGCGTTGTACCGGGTCCTCACGCACGCGGGCAATCGTATCCAATAACGCGTCGACAACCGTATTGCCTGTCACATGGATATCAATTCCCGATACGCCCTCCCGCAGCAAATTGTCGCGGGCAAGACTCGTCGGGGCAAAGTGATATTTGGCCAGCACGCTCGTCAGCCGTCGGTTCGCTTCCTCTGGCCAAGGAGCGGACAAATCCCCGGTACGAAGGCCCGCCTCCACATGACCAACGCCAATCTGTCGATAGTGCGCGGACAATGCAGCTGCGAGCGTCGTCGACGTATCGCCCTGCACCAGCACGAGGTCCGGACGTGCATCGCTCAATACGGAGTCGAGACCGGCCAGTGCTCGGCTTGTCATGCCCAGCAACGACTGATCGGGCGCCATGACGTCGAGATCGTAGTCCGGTCGAATACCAAAAAAACCGAGCATCGAATCAAGCATCTGTCGATGCTGCGCGGTCACACAGACCCTCGTCTCGATTCCAGGCTCACCAGCCAGCACATTGACTAGGGGCGCCATCTTGATGGCTTCTGGTCGGGTTCCAAGGACAATCAGGGCTCTCATTGCTTTCCCCAATTCAATCCACGTGATCCAGAATGATGCTTTCCAGCAGCTTTATGACACCGATCATCGCGGCGGCAATCAAAAGCGTCACGAGCGTGTTGTAAATTCTCCCCGGCTCCAGTGGATAGCTCGGCTTGGTCGGCGCCTGCAATGTCGAGACCATCTTGAGCGTGCGCGCGGCGTCCATCCGTCCTGCCTCGAGCGCAGAAAGAGCCGTCTTGTAAAGATCCTGTGCGAATCCCGTTTGCATTTGCAGACGCTGAAATTCCTCGACCGTGTAGTTGAGGGTTTTTCGGGACGGTGATGCCAGGTCAGCCCGCTTCTGGGCAATCTGCCGCTCAAGCGCGTTCAGATTGTTTCTGAGCATCACGACGGTCGGCTGGTCCGGGCTCAGCGTCGACGGCAAGGATGCCAGTTGCGTCTGGACATCGGTCTTTTGCGCCTCGAGCTTGTCGATAATGGCGTTGAGGCTGTCTACGGTCACTTGCGGAGCGGTCAGACCTTTCTGATTCTGAAAATCAATCAGCGCTTGCGTCGCATCCAGCAGCCGGTCGTGTGCAAACGTCACCTGCTTGGACAGAAAGTCGACTTGCGATTGTGCGAGCGCGTGACCGATCTGGTTCATATGCGCTTCGCCTTCCTTGACCATCATGCTCACGATAGCTTGTGCCGTCTCCGGGTCGTATGCCTGGGCGCTGATTCGCAGTACACCGCTGTAGGTGTCGTATTGAACGTCGATACGAGACAGCCAATACCGATAGAACCATTCGGTAGGCGCGCTCTTAAACCACATGCGTGAAATGATGTCTCGATGCCAATTGCTGTAATGCGAACGCAGATCAAGAGAAGCATCGAGTTTCTTCAGCATATCGACGGACAACAGGTATTCGCGAAGTAACAGCTGATCGCTACTGTTGGGGCCGGCTACGGCCCCCATGATCGCGGGAATGGCCGGCGTCGAGCCATTGATTTGATCGGTACGCTGAATGACCACCGTGGCGTCGGAAACGTAACGATCGGATGCCAGAAGCAACCAATATGGGATCGAGAGAATTGCATACGCAATGATCACCCATATGATCAACTTGAACACCTTGACGGAAGACAGTTTTCCCCTTCCGCTCTCGTAGATCGCAGACAGTCGTGTAACCACGCCCCAGTTTTTGGTGACCGATGATTCGTTCATAGGAATAGTTTGTTCTTGTATGCCTTCAACGCCTCATCGAGGTCGTCAAACCAATATGCCTGACCTTCATTGATCCAGATGCCAGACTGACAAAATTGCTTTAAAGTGCTTTCGTCATGCGAAACCATGATTACACTCGCCCTGCTCGTCATTCCTTTAAAAGCATCGGCAGCTTTTTTTCTAAATTTTGCATCACCTGCAGCAGTAACTTCGTCCGAAATGTATACGTCGAAATCAAAGGCCAATGACAAAGCAAACTGCAGACGAGATCTCATCCCTGATGAATAGGTTCGCACCGGTTCATCAAAAGCATCACCTAGTTCGGCAAAACCCTGGATAAATTCCAAACGGTCTCTCAACTCGTCCTGATGGCCATGCACTCGGCAAACGAACTTTGCGTTCTGACGCCCGGTCAGGGTTCCTTCAAGTCCTCCCCCACCCATGGGCCAGGAGACCCGGCATCGCCGATCCACTTTCCCCTTGGTCGGGAAATCGATTCCACCGATGATCCGCAATAACGTCGATTTCCCTGCTCCGTTATGTCCGATCAGGGCAACGCTCTGCTTCGGAGGGATAACCATGTTGATGCCGCACAGCACCCATCTCCCGACACCATGATCGGTCATGTAGCGCTTATGAACGTCTTCGATCACTATCACCGCATCACCAGTTTTCTGGAAAAACGTTTGTACAATGCCAGTCCGACAAGCATGAATCCCAGCGCCCATGCATATAAATAGGCAAGGCTTACGCCGGCAAGCGGGTAGTACGATGGCAGGAATCCTTGCCGCACCAACTCAATTCCATTGACAACCGGGTTGAGCACGAACAGATACTGATACGGAAGCGGAACGTACAATGAAAGCGGAAGCAATGCACCCGATATGTAATAGAGCGGCAAATACAATATCTTGAATATGTGATCGAGCTCCGGCACAAAATTCATCGCCACCGACGTTATCAGACCGAAACCCATTCCGAATAACCACAACCCGACGACGCTTAATATCACAAGCAATGGATCGGCCGGAAGCCACACCGGATTGAGCAAATCGACCGTCATCGCGTGGCCAGCGAAAGCGGCAAGCAGGAGAATGATGATTGAAATCGGGATCATCAAAAACAGCTCCAGTACTGCCCGCACCAGAGCAACGTCGAACGGCTTGACCTGTCGATACGCAAAAAACGCCCGATTGCAATCGATCCCATGCAGCACTTGAGTCCAGGTGCGGCGCCAGAGAAGAAATCCGATAAACCCCGCGATAATCCACATGTTTATCGCCATTCCGCCCACTTCGTGAACGTGGAACGTCTCCAATCCGAAGGCGTGCAGGGAAATATAAATAATCGGCTCGACCAACAGCCACAACCAGGCAGCCCGCGCCTCGAACAGACGATCGAGCGCCTCGCGCAGGAACATCGCGCGCCAGACGGAATATGTCACCTCGAACGGGGTACGTATTTTCTCTGCCATGATTCGTTACTGCAGCTCTCGATTCAGTGTGGCCGTGGGATCCGCCACCATCACGATGAACGACAGGAATTTCTTGAACTCCGCCCCCGGCGAGTTCGAGACATAAATCACGTCGCGATTCTGAATCGGGAAGTTTTGCGTCACGAAAAATGCGGCCGGGTCACGCAGGTCGATTTCGTACACGACGGGCACCGTCCCGTTGACAGACTTCGCGGCCGGCTCCTTCAGATCGACCAGCTTCGGATCCTCGAAGCGGAACACGAAGACGCCGCGCGCATCCGCGCGTGCGTCATTAAGGCCGCCGGATCGGGCCAACGCCTGTGCGAGGGAAATACCTTGGGCCTCGAACGGAATTTCGTCGTTCTTGCCCGTCGCCCCCAGCACCGAAAACGTCTGCGGCTGATAAAGCGCCGTCACGACATCGGCAGGTCTGAGCACAATGTTCTGCCGGGGATCTCGAATAATCGCGTCGAGCGGCATGGTGGCAGTGACGTCGCCTCGCGAAAGCTGCACCGCCATGCGGCTGACCGACTGCTTCACCCCCCCGGCAAATGCCAGCGCGTCCAGCAACCGCTCGCCCTTGGGCGTCAGCGGCATCATTGCGCTGGTATTGACCTCGCCGACGACGGTCACATTCGACGCATTGTTCTTGGTCACGTTGACCAGCACCTGAGGAAGATTCGCCTTCCCCTTGAGGTGGCCGACGATGTTCGTCTCGATCTGCTCCGTAGTACGCCCCTTGACGCGCACCCGCCCTGCGAAGGGAATGGTGATCGTGCCGTCCGAGGCCACCATCTGCGCCGGCAAGGTAACGCCATTCGCCGTATTGGCATTGGCCGTCATCGGCGTTGCTGGTGTCAGGGTGCTGAACAGCATCGCAGGGGGCGCCTCCCAGATCGTCACTTCGATGACGTCCCCCGGACCAATCTGATAGGTATTGCCAGCCCCATTCGGGAACAAGCTCGAGAACTGCCCCAGCTTCTTGCTCTCGGCCAGCTTTCTCGCCAGCGCATCGTTGACATCAACCAGTTGGATGCCTTCGATCCGGCCACTGGTTTCGCGCTCTTCCTGAACCTGCTGACGAGAAACGCCCGAACCCGGCAGCCAGCCCGGAAATGTCCCACACCCCGAAAGCGCCAAAGCGGCAAGCACGGAAATTGCCAATAAACTCTTTTTCATGGATCTTGAGGTCAAGACTTTTTACTATTGATTTGCCAGCGTCATTTCCCGGGCGTTCAATCAACGCATCCCCCGAACACCCGGCCGCTTTTTCATCAGTCGATTGGCTCGATCAGGCCATCGACCTCTCAAAAATTCTTCACTTAAATTTGCATTCTTTCGGCCATTGGCGACCGAAAAAGCAACAAACCCACCCTCTGTGACAGCAGAAGAAATGGTTACTGCATGTCAATTTCCGCCACGGATTCAGGCTTGATGGCGAACGAACTTCAGAAATTCATGGGAAATAACCGAAACGACGGCACGTCTTAAAACCGCGCCCGGCCTTGCCAGCCGGCCGTCTGCGCCTGTTATCGGGGTGGTCGATCCCTCTCCGGCAATCGCACTGTCCGCTCAGGTTCTCGCAACTTACAGCGCAGGTCTCCCAAACGCCGGCATTATCGCATGGAAGTAGGACATGTCCGAATTCAGTCCGAAAACCATAGGATCAGTCCGCACCCGCGATCTCACGGTAATAAGTGGTAATTAACTCGGATTGCACTCCGGAATTAACAATGTCCGTGTCTCGGCAAACGGCGTACGTCGCGCTGATTGAAACGTTTTCGATACCGGCGCCCAAGCAGGCGCGGCGGTTGTCTCGGTCTCACAGGTCGGTTATAACCGTGCGACGAATATCGGCCGCAGGCCGTTTTTTAAACCCGTCTTGGAGCCCTCATGCCGAACCTGGAATCCGCCCAGCAATTCCTGATGACCCGCGGCCTCGACTTTGGCCTCAATCTCCTCGCCGCGATCGTGTTGTGGTTCGTCGGCCGCTGGGCGATCCGCATCGCCACGCGCCTGCTCGGCAAGGTCGTGCGCCGTAGCGGCAAGGTCGACCCGACGCTCACCGACTATCTGACCTCCGTCGTCAGCGTGCTGCTGACGATCCTGCTGATCCTCGCGATCCTGCAGATCTTCGGCGTGCAGACCACGTCGTTCGCCGCGCTGCTCGCCGGCCTCGGCCTCGCGATCGGCACCGCCTGGGGCGGCCTGCTCGCCCACTTCGCCGCCGGCGTGTTCATGCAGGTGCTGCGGCCGTTCAAGATCGGCGACGTGGTCAGCGCGGGCGGCGTCACCGGCACGGTGAAGGAGCTCGGTCTGTTCGGCACGACGATCATCACCGCCGACAACATCGTGACGATCGTCGGCAACAACAAGATCTTCTCGGACAACATCTCGAACTACAGCGCGACGCCGCATCGCCGCGTCGACCTGACCGCCAAGATCGCGAACGGCGTGGACGCGGTCGATGCGATCAACCGCCTGAAGTCGCAGATCCAGCAGATCCCGAACGTGCTGCCTCAGCCGGCACCGGACGTCGGCGTGCTGCAGTTCACGCCGGAAGGCCCGCTGCTGTTCGTGCGTCCGTCGACGCAGCCGGAGAACTACTGGCAGGTGTACTGCGATACCAATCGCGTGATTCTCGAGACGTTCCGCGACGCGCAATACCCGACGCCCGAAACGCCGATCTTTCATCGCACGACCTGACGGAACGATGGCGCCCGACGGCCCGCCGGATTCTGGCTGAAGCAGCCTGCGTCGAGCAGCCGGAACGGCCGACACCGCCACTCGGTAATCGGCCGGACCGCACGGACGAAAAAAAAGCGTGGCAGCCGCCACGCTTTTTTATTGCGCCGAAGCGAAAACGTTCGGCTTAGTGGCCGCCCGTATTCGGCGTACCGCCCGATCGCCGCCCGCGCACCAGCTTCCACAGCGCGCCCAGCGCAACCGGCACGATCGCCGCGCCGATCCCGGCCAGCACGATCACGTTCAGATACTGGCGGATGAACGGAATATTGCCGAAGAAGTAGCCGAGCAGCACCAGCAGCAACACCCAGACCAGCGCGCCGATCACGTTGAACAGCTGGAAGCGCGCGACGCTCATCGACGACGCGCCGGCGACGAACGGCGCGAACGTGCGCACGACCGGGATGAAGCGCGCGAGCACGATCGTCTTGCCGCCGTGCTTGTCGTAGAACGTGTGGGTCTTCTGCAGCGCCGCGCGATCGAGGAAGCGCTCGAGCACCGGGATATGCGTATTGAACACCTTCGGCCCGATCCAGCGGCCGATCAGGTAGTTCACGGTATTGCCGGCAATTGCCGCGACCAGCAGCAGCACGATCAGCCCGCCGACGTTCATGTCGCCCGTCGCCGCGAACGCGCCGCCGATGAACAGCAGCGAATCGCCCGGCAGGAACGGCAGCACGACGAGCCCCGTCTCGCAGAACACGATCAGGAACAGCACCAGATACACCCACGCACCGTACTGCCGGATGAAGTCGCCGAGGAACGCATCGATATGCAGGACCAGGTTGACGAAATGAAGCAGCGTATCCAAATGCGATTCCTCGAAGGCGAAAGGGCCGGAACGGCCGAAAAAGCGGAAGTGCCCGCCGGACAAGGCGGCGCGCGGAACGGAGCCATCATACCGAAACTACCTTAAGGCTCCGTGAAAAAACGTAACCGGCCGCGGCCCGGCACGCCCCCGCCGCCTCGCTATAATTCGGCCATGTCCGAAATCACCGAAACGGCCGCGGGCGCCGCGCCCGCCCCTGCTCCGCGCCCGCTGCGCGCGATCCAGCCCCTACCCGACCAGCTGATCAGCCAGATCGCGGCCGGCGAGGTCGTCGAACGCCCGGCGTCGGTCGTCAAGGAGCTGCTCGAAAACGCGATGGACGCCGGCGCGACGACGCTGCGCATTGTGCTCGAGGAAGGCGGCGTCAAGCGCATCTCGATCACCGACGACGGCTGCGGAATCCCGCCTGCCGAACTGCCGCTCGCGCTGATGCGTCACGCGACGAGCAAGATTCGCTCGCTCGAGGAGCTCGAGGCGGTCGCGACGCTGGGTTTTCGCGGCGAAGCCCTCGCGTCGATCGCGTCGGTCGCCGAAATGTCGATCACGAGCCGCACGGCCGACGTCGCGCACGCGACGAAGATCGACGCGACCACGGGCGCGCTGTCGCCGGCCGCCGGCGCGGTCGGCACGACGATCGAGGTGCGCGAGCTGTACTTCAACACACCCGCGCGCCGCAAGTTCCTGAAAAGCGAGCAGACCGAGTTCGGCCACTGCCTCGAAATGATCCGCCGCGCGGCGCTCGCGCGGCCGGACGTCGCGATCTCGGTGCTGCACAACGGCAAGGCCGTCGAGCACTGGAACGCGACCGAGCCCGCACTGCGGGTCGCGAAGATTCTCGGCGACGGCTTCGCGACCGCGCACCTGCCGCTCGACGAGCAGGCCGGGCCGCTTGCCGTCTACGGCTGCGCGGGCCTGCCGACCGCGAGCCGCGGCCGCGCCGACCAGCAATACTTCTTCGTCAACGGCCGCTTCGTGCGCGACAAGCTGCTCACGCACGCGGTGCGCGCGGCGTACGAGGACGTCCTCCACGGCGATCGCTACCCGTCGTACGTGCTGTTCCTCGACCTGCCGCCGGAAGCCGTCGACGTGAACGTGCATCCGTCGAAGATCGAGGTGCGGTTCCGCGATTCGCGCTCGATCCACCAGTACGTGTTCCATGCGGTGCAACGCGCACTCGCGCGCCACGCGGGCGCGTCGCCGGAAACCACCGCGGGCGGCCATGCCGCGCAACTCTCGCCGGCGCCGAGCGGCCCCGCGTCGTTCCTGAATACACCGCTCGGCCAGGGTGCGGCCACCGGCACGGGCGGTAGCGGCTTCTCGTCGCCGCCGTCGTCGTCGGGCAACACGTGGATGCGTCAGGCACGCATGACGCAGGGCACGCTGCCGGTCGCGCAACCGCTCGCGCTCTACGATGCGCTGTTCGGCCGCAAGGACACGGGTGCGGGCACACCGGACGGCACGACGATCGTCGCGCGCGATTCGGCGGATGCGGCCAATGCGCCAGTCGCGCCGCTGCCGGGCTTCGCCGCGTCGCCGCTTGCCGCCACCGCACACGACGAGCAGCCGCTCGGCTTCGCGCTCGGTCAGATCCACGGAATTTACGTGCTCGCGCAGAACGCGCACGGCCTCGTGATCGTCGACATGCACGCCGCGCACGAACGGATCCTCTACGAACAGTTCAAGAACGCGCTCGCCGACCGCACGGTCGCGGTGCAATCGCTGCTGCTGCCGATATCGATGACGGCGACGCCGGTCGAGATCGGCACGGTCGAGGAAGAACGCGACACGCTCGAATCGCTCGGCTTCGACCTCGCGGTGCTGTCGCCGACGACGCTCGCGATCCGCGCGGTGCCCGCGCTGCTGAAGGACGCCGACCTGCAGTCGCTCGCGCGCGCGGTGCTCGCCGACCTGCACGCATTCGGCGGCTCGCGCGTGCTCACCGAGCGCCAGCACGAGCTGCTCGGCACGCTCGCGTGTCACCACGCGGTGCGCGCGAACCGGCGCCTGACGCTCGACGAGATGAACGCGCTGCTGCGCCAGATGGAAGCGACCGAACGCGCGGACCAGTGCAATCACGGCCGGCCGACGTGGTATCAGCTCACGCTGAACGATCTCGACCGTCTCTTCATGCGCGGCCAATGAACGCTTCACCGCAGTCCCGCCCAACGACGATCGCCTGCCTGCTCGGCCCCACCGCATCGGGCAAGACGGCCGCGGCGCTGGCGCTTGCCGCGCGCCGTCCGATCGAGATCGTCAGCGTCGATTCGGCGCTCGTCTACCGCGACATGGATATCGGCACCGCGAAACCGACGCGCGACGAGCGCGCGAGCGTGCCGCACCACCTGATCGACATCATCGACCCGGCCGACGCCTATTCGGCGGCCGAATTCCGCGCGGACGCGCTGCGCGTGATCGGCGAGATCGCCGCGCGCGGCCGCACGCCGCTGCTCGCGGGCGGCACGATGCTGTACTACAAGGCGCTGACGCAGGGCCTCAACGATCTGCCGACCGCCGATCCGGCCGTGCGCGCCGAGCTCGATGCCGACGCCGCGCGCGACGGCTGGCCGGCACTCCATGCGCGGCTCGCGCAAGTCGACCCGGCGACGGCTGCACGGCTCGCGCCGAACGATTCGCAGCGGATCCAGCGCGCGCTCGAAGTGTTCCTGCTGAGCGGGCAGCCGATGTCGGCGCTGCTCGCCGCGCCGCGTCGCGCGGACGATGCAGCCGCCGCGTACCGCTTCGTCCCGGTGGCGCTCGAGCCGTCGGACCGCGCGGTGCTGCACGCGCGCATCGCGCAACGTTTCGACGCGATGCTCGACGCCGGCTTCATCGATGAAGTCGAACGGCTGCGCCGCCGCGAGGATCTGCATCTCGGCTTGCCGTCGATGCGCTGCGTCGGCTACCGGCAGGCATGGGAATTCCTCGACGGCGACACCGATTACCGGACCATGCGCGACAAAGGCATCTTCGCAACGCGCCAGCTGTGCAAACGGCAGATCACGTGGCTGCGCGCGATGCCGGAGCGGATTGTCGTCGACTGCGTCGCGCCGGATTCGACCGACCGCGCGGTTGACGCGCTCGAGCGCGTGCTGGACGGCCGTATCGAGGATCGCTAACGGGGCCCCATCGGCTCGCATCGGCCCTGCCCCAGAAAGAAGTTCTTCGTGGAATTTCGTGAACCGATGACGATGCGTGTGCCTCTGGCCGCGAAGATCCCGACTCTGTCGCCGCGATGACTGCGGTCATCCGTTGTGCGCGAATGCCAACGCGATCGCGTTGCCCAGTTCATCAACAACCCTGTCCGACGCACCCGGGGCCGCGAACATCGTGAACTCGACATCGGGTAGCGCCGGCAGGCCGGCATCCGGGGGGACCGCACGCAAGCCGTGCGCCAGTTGTGTGTGCACGATTGGCGTCACCGCAAAGCCCGCGTGCGCGGCAGCGCACAGGCCGGCGCCGCTCGGGCACACGAGCACGATCCGGTAATCCACGCCCGCGCGGGCCAGTGCTGCCAGCGAGGCCTCGCGATACGGGCACGGTTCCGGCAGCAGCGCAATCGGCACCGGTACGCCAGGCGTGAGCGGCGCCCAATCCGCACCGGCCCACACAAGCGGCTCGCGCCACAGCACGCGTCCGGTGGGCCCGCCGTGACAGCGTCCACCCATCACCACATCCAGCTCACCGTGATCCAGCGCCTGGAGCAGTTCGCCCGGAATACCGACCCGGATGCTGAATGCGATGCGCGGGTACCGCGCGGCAAACGCCTGCATCACATGCATCAGCCTGACATTGGCGAGGTCTTCCGACAGACCCACACGGATCGTACCCGCACTCGGTTCGCGCAGCAGTTGCGCCCGCGCGTCCTGATTGAGCGCGAGGATGGCGCGCGCGTAACCCAGCAGCAGTTCGCCGTCCACCGTGAGCGTGACCGAGCGCGTGGTGCGCACGAGCAGGTCACGGCCGATCTGTTTTTCCAGGCGCCGAAGATGCGCGCTGACGGCGGACTGCGTCAGATTCAGACGGGCCGCGGCATGCGTGAATCCGCCTTCCTGGACGACGGCCACGAAAGAGCGCAACAAAACGGTATCGAACATGAGATGTCCCGCAATACAGTGCGAATGCTACTGAATATCGCGATGATACTTCGTTTATATTTCGAATCGAACTATGTTCTGATGAGGGCCGTCAACCCGTCAGGAGCCGTTCCATGTCGACCTTGCTGCATATCGAATCTTCCCCGCGCAAGTCGCGGTCCGCATCACGCGACGTTGCGCACGCGTATCTGGAAGCCTGGCGCGACGCGCATCCGGAGCATCGGGTCGACGTGCTCGACCTCTGGGCGACGCCATTGCCGGAACTCGACGGCGATGCGCTCGATGCCAAATACGCGGACTTGAGCGGCACGCCGCTCAGTGAAGGCCAGCAACAAGCGTGGGCAGGTTTCCGGCAGCTCGCGCAGCGGATGCACGACGCGGATACGCTGCTGTTCTCCGTGCCGCTGTGGAATTTCTCCATCCCATACAAGCTCAAGCATTTCATCGACGCCGTGTCCCACCGCGGCCTCCTCTTCTCATTCGACGAGCGTGGGTTAGCGGGATTGCTGAACGGCAAGAAAGCAGTCGTGATCTATGCGAGAGGCCTCGACTATTCGAGGCAATCGACCACGCCCGCCGAGTCGTTCGACTTTCAGCGGCCGTTTCTTGAAGCGTGGCTGCGCTTCATCGGTATCACCGACATCGAATCGATCATCGTCGAGAAAACACTGTTTGGACCTGAAGTCGATCACGTGGGCCGAGAGGCTGCGCGCGAACAGGCAGTGACGTTGGCACACGCAGCTTCATCATCCGCTTCGGCTTCGGTTGATGGCTGAACTCGCCCATGGCTGGAAGCATCAACAACGCCATCAAGGTCATCGAGCGTCGGGCTTAAGGGTATCCGGACGGGGAGTCCTTCTCCCCGGAGATTCGCGTCGCGTCCTCCGGTAATCCTCGAAGAACCGAAAAAAAAGCCGCCCGGATCGACTCCGGGCGGCTTTCCTTGCTGCATCTTGCGTGCGGCGCGTCAGACCACGACCGTCTGCGCCTCGCCTTCACGGCTTGCACGCACGGTGCCGATCTTCCACACCTGCTCGCCGGCGGCCGTCAGGTCGGCGATCGCTGCGTCGGCATCGGCCGCCGCGACGATCACGGCCATCCCGATCCCGCAGTTGAACACGCGGTGCATTTCGGCGTCGGCGACACCGCCGTGCTCCTGCAGCCACTTGAACAGCGGCGGCAGCGGCCACGCGTTCTGGTCGAGCTCGGCCGTGAGGCCTTCGCGCAGCACGCGCGGAATGTTCTCGACGAGGCCGCCACCGGTGATATGGGCCATGCCCTTCACCGACAGCTTCTGCATCAGCGCGAGCAGCGGCTTCACGTAGATGCGCGTGGGCGCCATCAGCGTGTCGGCCAGCGAACGGCCGTGGAAATCGGCGGACAGGTCGGGGTTCGCGCGCTCGATGATCTTGCGCACAAGCGAGAAGCCGTTCGAGTGGATGCCGCTCGAGGCAAGGCCGAGCACCACGTCGCCTTCGGCGATCGTGCTGCCGTCGATGATCTTGCTCTTCTCGACCGCGCCGACCGCGAAACCGGCCAGATCGTATTCGCCGTCCGGGTACATGCCCGGCATTTCGGCCGTCTCGCCGCCGATCAGCGCACAGCCCGACAGTTCGCAGCCGTGCGCGATGCCCTTGACGACCGTTGCGGCCGTGTCGACATCGAGCTTGCCGCACGCGAAGTAGTCGAGGAAGAACAGCGGCTCGGCACCCTGCACGAGGATGTCGTTCACGCTCATCGCCACCAGATCCTGGCCGACGGTGTCGTGTTTGTTCAGATGAAAGGCCAGCTTGAGCTTGGTGCCCACGCCGTCGGTGCCCGACACGAGCACGGGCTCCTTGTACTTCTTCGGCACTTCGAACAGCGCGCCGAACCCGCCGATGCCGCCGAGCACGCCGTCGCGCAGGGTTTTCTTCGCAAAAGGCTTGATCTTGTCGATGAGCGCGTCGCCTGCGTCGATGTCGACGCCTGCGTCACGGTAGGACAGACCCTGAGCGTCGGGAGCGGATTTCGGAGGATTCATGGGGGAATGCGAGAAGGTCGGTAAAATGCGATTTTACCCGAAGCCGGCCCGTTGGCCGGAATTCCCAGCACCGAATCGTCAGGGATTGCATCTTGGTCGACACGTCCCCGTTTTCATCGCCACGCGAGCCGCGCCGAAACCCGCGCGCCGCCGTGCGTGCGGCCGCGTGTGCAGGCACCGGAGCAGCCCCCCGCGCGTGCCCGGCGTACGGCGCGCGTTTCATCAACCGACCCGCATTGTGACTGTTGTGTCCCGTCAACTGACGCTCGATCTCGGCACGCCGCCGCCCGCCACGTTCGACAACTTCATCATGAATGAGGAGAACGACGAGCTCATCTCGCGGCTCCAAAAGCTCGACCTCGCGCTCGCGGCGGGGCCCGTGCCGGACCGGTCGTTCTATATCTGGGGCGAGCCCGGCAGCGGCCGCACCCACCTGCTGCAGGCGCTCGTGAGCGACGCGTCGTACGGCTACGCGCGCTACCTGACGCCGCAAAGCCCGCTCGGCGCATTCACGTTCGACCCGCGCATCGGCATCTACGCGATCGACGACTGCGACCGGATGAGCGACACGCAGCAGGTCGCGCTGTTCAACCTGTTCAACGAGGTCCGCGCGCACCCGTCGAGCGCGTTCGTCGCAGCGGGCCCCGCGGCGCCGCTCGCGCTCGACGTGCGCGAGGATCTGCGCACGCGCCTCGGCTGGGGGCTCGTGTTTCACCTGTCGCCGCCGTCCGATGCCGGCAAGATCGCCGTGCTGAAGCTCGCGGCGAAGGAGCGCGGGATCGCGCTCACCGACGACATCGCCGCCTACCTGCTGACCCATTTCCGCCGCGACATGCCGAGCCTGATGGCGCTGCTCGACGCGCTCGACCGCTTCTCGCTCGAGCAGAAGCGCGCCGTCACGCTGCCGCTGCTGCGCCGGATGCTGGCCCGCCCCGGCGACGACATCGCACCACCGGGCACAGGTCCGAACCGCTTCGAGTAAAATGCGCATCCATGACTAATCTGGCACTCTTTGACCTCGATCACACGCTGATCCCGACCGATAGCGACCACGAATGGGGCCGCTTCATGGTGAAGCTCGGCATCGTCGACGCGGAAAGCTTCTCGCGTCAGAACGATCAGTTCTTCGCCGACTACAAGGCCGGCAAGCTCGACATCCATGCGTACCTGTGCGCGATGCTCACGCCGCTCGCGAAGTACTCGCGCGCGCAGCTCGCCGAATGGCACGAGCAGTACATGCACGAGGTGATCCGCCCCGCGATGACGCCCGCCGCGCTCGAACTCGTCCGCAAGCACATCGATGCCGGCGACCTGTGCTGCGTCGTGACCGCGACCAACGAGTTCATCACGCGTCCGATCGCGACCGCGTTCGGCGTCGACACGCTGATCGCGTGCGAGGTCGAAACGACCGACGGGCACCCCGACTCGCCGTACACGGGCCGGCCGACCGGCACGCCGAGCTATCGCGAAGGCAAGATCGTGCGCACCGAAGCGTGGCTCGCGTCGCTCGGCAAGCACTGGGACGACTTCGAACACAGCTACTTCTACAGCGACTCGCACAACGACATCCCGTTGCTCGAGAAAGTCACCGACCCGATCGCGACCAACCCCGACGACACGCTGCGTGCGCATGCAAGCGACCGCGGCTGGCGCATCCTCGATCTCTTCTGAACGTCGTGATCAAAAAATTCATTCGCAAGCTGCTCGGCCAGGACGGCGCCGAACAAACGTCGCCCGTCGAGGCGCCCGCCGCCGACACGGCCCCTGCCCAGCGCCCCGCGAACGGTAGCCGCGGCGGCGGCGCCAGGAAGCCGCGCAGCAATCACGAACCGACCGTCGTGCCGGCCAGCGTGCATCAGATCGATCCGTCGCTGATCTCGCGCAATGCCGTACGCGTGACCGACACGCTGCAGCAGGCGGGCTTTCGCGCGTTCATCGTCGGCGGCGCGGTGCGCGACCTGCTGCTCGGCATCGCACCGAAGGACTTCGACGTCGCGACCGACGCGACGCCGACCGAGGTGCAGCGCCTGTTCCGCCGCGCGCGCCTGATCGGCCGCCGCTTCCAGATCGTCCACGTGCAGTTCGGCCAGGAACTGATCGAGGTGTCGACGTTCCGCGCCCTGGTCGACGCCCCGCCCGAAGCCGCCGCGGCCGAGCCGCCGAAGCGCCTGAAGCGCGACGAACTCGATCGCCGCACGCATGCGGTGGACGCCAGCGGCCGCGTGCTGCGCGACAACGTGTGGGGCGAACAGCACGAAGACGCCGCGCGCCGCGACTTCACGATCAACGCGATGTATTACGACCCGTCGACGCAGACGGTGCTCGACTACCACGACGGGATGGCCGACATGCGCGCCCGTCTGCTGCGGATGATCGGCGACCCGGCCACGCGCTATCGCGAGGATCCGGTGCGGATGCTGCGCGTCGTGCGTTTCGCGGCGAAGCTCGGTTTCGAGATCGAGCCGCACACGCGCGAGCCGATCAACGCGCTCGCCGACCTGATCAACAACGTGCCGGCCGCGCGTCTGTTCGACGAAATGCTGAAGCTGCTGCTGTCGGGCCACGCGCTCGCATGCCTGAAGCAGCTGCGCAAGGAAGGCCTGCACCATGGGCTGCTGCCGCTCCTCGACGTCGTGCTCGAACAACCGCAGGGCGAGAAGTTCATCACGCTCGCGCTGAACAACACCGACGCGCGCGTGCGCGCCGGCAAGACGGTGTCGCCGGGCTTCCTGTTCGCGACGCTGCTGTGGCACGACATGCGCCAGCGCTTCGAGCAATACTCGGCGGAAGGCGAATTCCCGGTGCCGGCGCTCCATCGCGCGATGGACGACGTGATCGACATGCAGACCGAGAAACTCGCGATCCACAAGCGCTACTCGGCCGACATGCGCGAGATCTGGGGCCTGCAGCTGCGCCTCGAAAAACGCTCGGGCCGCAGCGCGATGCGGCTGCTGGAACACCAAAGGTTTAGAGCGGGGTATGATTTCCTCCTGTTACGCTGCGAATCCGGCGAGCTCGATACGGAAGTCGGACAGTGGTGGACGGATTTCATCGAAGGCGACGCGGCCGCGCGCGAGGCACTCCTCACGCAGGGCGGCTCGAAGGAAAAATCGCCCCGCAAGCGGCGCCGCCGCGGCGGTGCGCGAAACCGCAAGCCGGGCGAAGGCGCCGCCGAGCAGGCGCCGGACACCGCGGGCGGTTCCGACGACTGACGCGCTCGCCGGCGAACGACGTAGGAAGTGATGCCATGACGGTTGCATATATCGGACTGGGGGCGAATCTCGGCGATGCGCGCCAGACCCTGAAGGACGCGGTGGTGTGCCTCGCGCAGCAGCGCACCATCTCGATCCTCGGCAAATCGAGCCTGTATCGCACGGCGCCCTTCGAAGCAGGCGGCGACGATTACTACAATTGCGTCGTCAAGCTCGACACGACGCTGTCGGCCCGTGAATTGCTCGCGCTCTGCCAGAAGATCGAACATCACTTCGGGCGCGAGCGCCCGTATCGCAACGCGCCGCGCACGCTCGACCTCGACATCCTGCTGTTCGGCACGGATTCGATCGACGAACCCGACCTGATCGTCCCGCATCCGCGCCTCACCGATCGCGCATTCGCGCTCGTGCCGCTCGTCGAGATCGAGCCCGCGCTCGACATCCCCGCGCGCGGCCGCGCCGATGCGTACCTCGCCTCCGTCGCGGATCAGCGCGTCGAGAAGGTGCAGACCTGTCAGTGCCTGATGCAGAAGGCCCTTGCCGCCGGCGCTGACGCCGACAAGAACCGCTGCCGATGAACATCACTCCGCTGACCGTCACCGCGCCCGACCTGCGCGCCCCGCATCGCTATCTGGTGATCGAAGGGCCGATCGGCGTCGGCAAGACGACGCTCGCGCGCCTGTTCGCCGAGCGCTGGTCGATGCAGACGCTGCTCGAGCGCCCGCAGGACAACCCGTTCCTCGAACGCTTCTATCGCGACACCGCGCGCTACGCGCTGCCCGCGCAGCTGTCGTTCGCGCTGCAGCGCGCGCAGCAGGCGCGCGAACTGATCGGCGCGCTCGATACGGGCCGGCCCGTCGTCGCCGATTTCATGCCGCAGAAGAATGACATCTTCGCGCGGCTGAACCTGCCGGAAGACGAATGGCAGTTGTACCGGTCGATCGCGACGCACCTCGACGTTCCGCAGGCCCCCGCGCCCGATCTCGTCGTCTACCTGCAGGCGAGCCCCGAAGTGCTGTTCTCGCGCATCCAGAAGCGCGGGCTGCCGATGGAGTTGCAGATCAGCGACGCGTACCTGCGCTCGCTCGTCGATGCGTACAACGAATTCTTCTATCACTACGACCGCACGCCGGTGCTCACGGTCGCAGCCGAACACCTGAACCCGCAAGATTCCCCCGAAGACCTCGCGCTGCTGATCGAGCGCATCGACACGATGCGCGGCCGCAAGGAATTCTTCGTCAAGGGCGAAACGACGCGCTGACGCGTCCTCGCCCGTCGTTCCCCCTCCATCGAACCGGATTTCCCATGACCTATCTCCAGGAATCGAGCCGGCCTGCCGTCACTGTGCCCAAGCTGCAGGCAATGCGCGAAGCCGGCGAGAAGATCGCGATGCTCACCTGCTACGACGCGAGCTTTTCCGCGCTGCTCGATCGCGCCGGCACCGACGTGCTGCTGATCGGCGACTCGCTCGGCAACGTGCTGCAGGGCCACACCACCACGCTCCCCGTGTCGATCGACGACATCGCGTACCACACAGTATGCGTCGCGCGTGCGCAGCCGCGCGCGCTCGTCGTTGCCGATCTACCGTTCGGCACGTACGGCACGCCGGCCGAGGCGTTCGCAAACGCGGTCACGCTGATGCGCGCCGGCGCGCAGATGGTCAAGCTCGAAGGCGGCGAATGGCTCGCCGACACGATCCGCTTCCTCGTCGAACGCTCGGTGCCGGTATGCGCGCACCTCGGCCTCACGCCGCAGTCGGTTCACGCGTTCGGCGGCTTCAAGGTGCAGGGCCGCACGGAAGCCGGCGCCGCGCAGCTGCTGCGCGATGCGCGCGCGGTCGAGGACGCGGGCGCGCAGCTCGTGGTGCTCGAAGCGGTGCCGACGCTCGTCGCGTCCGAAGTCACGCACATGCTGAAGATCCCGACGATCGGCATCGGCGCGGGCCTCGAGTGCTCGGGCCAGGTGCTGGTGCTGCACGACATGCTCGGCATTTTCCCCGGCAAGCGCCCGCGTTTCGTGAAGGATTTCATGCAGGGCCAGCCGAACATCCAGGCGGCCGTCGAGGCGTACGTGAGCGCGGTGAAGGACGGCTCGTTCCCGGGCCCGGAACACTCGTTCTGACGCGCGGCCGGCGCCCGTTCGATACGAAAAAAGCGCGGCACCCTTTGCGGGGCGCCGCGCTTTTTCTTTGGATGCCGTGTTGCCGAAGGTCAGCGGTGCCGGTTCTTCCGGCACGCGGCCCCGTCGTTCATCGCGTCATTTCAATACCGCATCGAGCGCGCCGCGCAGTGCATTGGTCAGCAGCAGCGCCTCGGCGCGCGCCAGATCGTCGAGCGTGACGACACGCTCCTCGGCGCCGAATGTGCGGTCGTCGAGCAGCACGCCGCGCATCACGCCCGGCAGCACGCCGCTCGACAGCGGCGGGGTCACCCACCGGCCGCCGAGCTTCACGAACAGGTTCGAACGCCCGCCTTCCGTCACCTCGCCGCGCTCGTTGACGAACAGCATGTCGAAGCCGCCAAGCGCCTCCGCCGCCTGCCATGCGCGGTCGTATTCGGCGCGGCGCGTCGTCTTGTGCAGCAGCAGCGTGTCGTCCGTGCGGGTCGGTGCGAAGCCGTGCGCGGACGCGAGCATCACGCCGACCGGCCCGGCGGGCAGCGGTTTCAGCGTCGCGGTCGTGATGTCGACCGTGCCATCCTTCGCGAGCGCGAGCTTCATCCGGTACGGACCGTCGCCGTCGAGCGCCGCGCAGCGCGCGTCGATCTCGCGGCGCAACGCATCGGTGTCGAGGCGGAAGCCGAACGCATCCGCGCTGCGCCGCAGCCGCGCGAGATGGCGCTCGAGATGCCGGATGCCGTCCGCACGCGTCGCGGCGGTGGTTTCGAACAACTGGAAGCCGGGATCGGCGTCTGTCAGGAATCGCGCTTTCAATTCGCACTCCGCATATTCGTCGGCGGCGATGCTGTCGAGCACGATGCCCGCGCCGACACCCATCGTGCCGCGCCGCCGGCCGCCGGCGGCCGTTGCCGCGTCATGCGTGTCGATCGTTGCGGCGGCATCGACATCGACCGTCTCGAGCGTCAGCGTCCGGATCGCGACCGACAGGCAGAAATCGCCGCAGCCGGCCGCATCGTCGGGCGACGCATCGCCTGCCGATGCGCGTTCCGTCGGTGCGTCGAGCCAGCCGATCGCGCCCGTATAGAGCCCGCGCGGCGTCGACTCGATCGCGTCGATCAGTTCCATCGTCTTGTGCTTCGGCGCACCGGTGATCGATCCGCACGGAAACAGCGCGCGCAGCATCTGCGCGAACGTGGTGCCGTCGCGCCAGCCGGCCTCGACCGTCGACGTCATCTGCCATATCGACGCGTACGGCTCGACCGAGAACAGCGCCAGCACCCTGACCGTGCCCGTGCGCGCGATCCGCGACACGTCGTTGCGCAGCAGGTCGACGATCATCACGTTTTCCGCGCGGTTCTTCGGATCGTTCGCGAGGAACGCGGCGGCCGCCGCGTCGTCGCGCGGATCGGCCGAGCGCGGCGCCGTGCCTTTCATCGGCCGCGCGCGCAGCACGTCGCCGTGCTTCTCGACGAACAGCTCCGGCGAGCACGACACGACCCACGCACCGTCGGGCAGCGCGATCAGCGCGCCATAACGCACGGGCTGACGCGCGCGCAGCCGCCGGTACAGCGCGAGCGGCGTGCCGAACATGTCGAAATTCAGCCGGTACGTGTAGTTGATCTGGTACGAATCGCCCGCGCGCAGCGCGTCGTGCACCGCGGCGATCGCCGCGTCGAACGCGTCGCGCGACACGCTTTTCGCGACATGCGCGACGCCCGCGATCGACGGCGGGCCGCCGCCGTCCTGCTGCGCGAGCCACGCGTCGACTTCGTCGCGCGACAGGCGCTCGCAGCGCGCATACAGCAAAAAGCGCAGCGGGGCATGGCCCGGCTGCGCTCTTTCAAGATTGCGTCCGAATTCGTAATCGCCGACGACGACCGCATGCAGCCCGTCGCGCAGATCCTGCGCCACCGCCGCATCGAGCTCGTCGAGCCGTGCCGGATCCGTGCACACGCGTTCGCGCACGAAACCGGAATACAAACGACTCGACCGCGCGGACGCGGTCGAGTCGCAATCGTCCAAGAGCGCGAACGACGCGCTCTCGTTGCCCTCAGTCATGCCGTTACTCGAAGAAGCTCTTCACCCGGTCGAACCAGCTCTTGCTCTGCGGGCTGTGACGCGCACCGCCCTCGGCCAGCGACTTCTCGAACTGCTTGAGCAGGTCGCGCTGCTGGTCGGTCAGCTTCACGGGCGTCTCGACCTGCACGTGTACGTACAGATCGCCCGCGATGCTCGAACGCAGACCCTTGATCCCCTTGCCGCGCAGGCGGAACGTCTTGCCCGACTGCGTGCCTTCCGGCACCGGGAACGTCGCACGGCCGGCCAGCGTCGGCACCTCGATCTCGCCGCCGAGTGCGGCGGTCGTAAACGGAATCGGCATCTGGCAGTGGAGATCGTCGCCGTCGCGCTCGAACACCGAGTGCGGCTTGATGTGGATCTCGACGTACAGGTCGCCCGGCGGCCCGCCGTTGATGCCCGGCTCGCCGTTGCCGGCCGAGCGGATCCGCATCCCGTCGTCGATGCCGGCCGGGATCTTCACTTCGAGCGTCTTGGTTTCCTTCACCTTGCCCGACCCGTGGCAATGCGCGCACGGCTCGGGAATGTAGGTGCCGGTGCCGTGACACTTCGGGCAGGTCTGCTGGATGCTGAAGAAGCCCTGCGACATGCGCACCGTGCCCTGGCCGTGGCAAGTCGGGCAGGTTTCCGGCTTCGTGCCGGGCTTCGCGCCCGACCCGTGACAGACTTCGCACGACACCCAGCTCGGCACGCGGATCTGCGTGTCGTAGCCGTGCGCGGCCTGCTCGAGCGTGATTTCCATGCTGTAGCGCAGGTCGGCACCGCGATACACCTGCGGACCGCCGCGGCCGCCACGCGCGGCACCGCCCGCGGCCTGACCGAAGATGTCGCCGAAGATGTCGCCGAACGCATCCGCGAAGCCGCCGAAACCCTGTCCGCCCGCACCACCCATGTTCGGATCGACGCCCGCATGGCCGTACTGGTCGTACGCCGCGCGCTTCTGGTCGTCCGACAGCATTTCATAGGCTTCCTTCACTTCCTTGAAATGCTCTTCCGCATCCTTGCTGTCCGGATTGCGGTCAGGGTGATACTTCATCGCAAGCTTGCGATACGCCTTCTTGATTTCGTCGTCGCTCGCATTCTTCGCGACGCCCAGAACCTCGTAGTAATCCCGTTTCGCCATATCGATTCGCTGTGCCGTCGCGCGTCACGCACGCGGCGGCTCCTTTCGCCCGCAGTAAAGTCTCTCGACTCGTCTGGCGCTGCGCCGTCCGCGGACGGCTCGCGCAGCACCCGCCAAAAAACAAATGTGCCCGGAGGGCCGCGAAGCCCGCCAGGCGTGGAGTCGATCCGGCCATCCGGAAGGAAAGACAGACCGCTGTTCAGCCGCGCCGCGCGCGTGTCGCGCGCGGCGTGCGGTGCCATGGCAACCCGGCTTAGTCCTTCTTCACTTCCTTGAACTCGGCGTCGACGACGTCGTCCGCAGCCTGCTGCGCACCGCCCGCATGGGCCGCGCCTTCCGCTGCACCCGCCGCGCCGGCCGCACCGGCCTGCTGCGCCTGCATGTCGGCGTACATCTTTTCGCCGAGCTTCTGCGAAGCCTGACCGAGTTCCTCGACCTTCGCGTCGATCGCCGCCTTGTCGGCCGACGTATCCTTCAGCACGTCCTCGAGCGACTTCAGCGCCGCTTCGATCTTTTCCTTCTCGCCCGCGTCCAGCTTGTCGCCGTACTCGGTGAGTGCCTTCTTCGTGCTGTGGACCAGCGCGTCGCCCTGGTTGCGCGAATCGGCCAGCTCGCGCAGCTTGTGGTCTTCCGCTGCGTTCGCTTCCGCGTCCTTGATCATCTGGTCGATTTCAGCGTCGGACAGGCCCGAGTTCGCCTTGATCGTGATCTTGTTTTCCTTGCCGGTCGCCTTGTCCTTCGCGCCGACGTGCAGGATGCCGTTCGCGTCGATGTCGAAGGTCACTTCGATCTGCGGCACGCCGCGCGGCGACGGCGGGATGCCTTCGAGGTTGAACTCGCCGAGCAGCTTGTTGCCTGCCGCCATCTCGCGTTCGCCCTGGAACACCTTGATCGTCACGGCCGACTGGTTGTCGTCCGCCGTCGAATACACCTGTGCGTGCTTCGTCGGGATCGTCGTGTTCTTGTTGATCATCTTCGTCATCACGCCGCCGAGCGTCTCGATGCCGAGCGACAGCGGGGTCACGTCGAGCAGCAGCACGTCCTTGCGGTCGCCCGACAGGACCTGGCCCTGAATCGCCGCGCCGACTGCGACGGCTTCGTCCGGGTTCACGTCACGGCGCGGATCCTTGCCGAAGAACTCCTTCACCTTCTCCTGCACCTTCGGCATGCGGGTCTGGCCGCCGACCAGGATCACGTCGTCGATGTCCGACACCTTGACACCGGCGTCCTTGATCGCGATGCGGCACGGTTCGATCGTGCGCTCGACCAGATCCTCGACCAGCGCTTCCAGCTTCGCGCGGGTGATCTTCAGGTTCAAGTGCTTCGGACCCGATGCGTCGGCCGTGATGTACGGCAGGTTGATTTCGGTCTGCTGGCTCGACGACAGCTCGATCTTCGCCTTTTCAGCGGCTTCCTTCAGGCGCTGCAGCGCGAGCACGTCCTTCGACAGGTCGACGCCCTGCTCCTTCTTGAACTCGCCGATGATGTAATCGATGATGCGCTGGTCGAAGTCCTCGCCGCCGAGGAACGTGTCGCCGTTGGTCGACAGCACTTCGAACTGCATTTCGCCGTCGACGTCCGCGATCTCGATGATCGACACGTCGAACGTGCCGCCGCCGAGGTCATACACGGCGATCTTGCGGTCGCCCTTCTCGGCCTTGTCGAGGCCGAACGCGAGCGCGGCCGCGGTCGGCTCGTTGATGATCCGCTTGACTTCGAGGCCCGCGATGCGGCCGGCATCCTTGGTTGCCTGACGCTGGCTGTCGTTGAAGTACGCCGGCACCGTGATCACGGCTTCCGTGACCGGCTCGCCGAGGTAGTCTTCGGCCGTCTTCTTCATCTTGCGCAGCACTTCCGCCGAAACCTGCGGCGGCGCCAGCTTCTCGCCGTGCGCTTCGACCCATGCGTCGCCGTTGTCGGCCTTGATGATCGCGTACGGCATCAGGCCGATGTCCTTCTGGACTTCCTTCTCTTCGAAACGGCGGCCGATCAGGCGCTTCACCGCGAACAGCGTGTTCTTCGGGTTGGTCACGGACTGACGCTTGGCCGGTGCGCCGACGAGCACTTCGTTATCGTCCATGTAGGCGATGATCGACGGCGTCGTGCGCGTGCCTTCCGAGTTCTCGATGACCTTGACCTGGTTGCCTTCCATGATGGCGACGCACGAGTTCGTGGTGCCGAGGTCAATACCGATGATCTTTCCCATTTTTCCTAATCTCCAGAAATGCCTGTTTGCTGCGCGAAACCCCGCGTTTTTTGGCAGTTTCGCGCGCCAGAATTCAACTCTGTTCCCGAAATGCGTCCGGCCGATCCGTTTTCAAGACCCGCCAGGCGATGCGGATATTAAATTTTTTCAATCGACGCCGGTAGCCGGATCGTGCGGACCATCGTCGCGGTCCGACGGCGTGCCGGCCGCCGCGGCGATCTTCGCGCGCGCCGCCGACACCGCCGCCTGGAACTGCGCGAGGCCATGCCAGCCGGTCGCGCGGCCGAGCCGCTTGCCGCGGTGGAAAAAGACCCACGTCGGCACGCCGTGCAGGCCGAAGCGGCGCCCCAGCTCATGATGTTCGTACACGTTGCAATGGAACCACTTCAGGTCCAGCGCGCGGATCGCGTCCGGCTGGGCGAGCATCGCCTTCTTCGCGATCTCGCAGTTGAAGCAGTCGAGGCCCCAGAAGAACATCACCGCGAGCGCGTCGCCGGCGCCGGCGATCCCGGCGTCGAACGTGTCGGCCGCCAGCGCCTGCATGTCGAACGCTTCGAACGCGGCCGGATCGACGCCGGCGGGAACCATCGCGGCAGCCTTACTTCGGCTGGGCGACCGTGACGAGCGCCGGGCGCAGCACGCGGTCCGCGATCGTGTAGCCCTTTTGGAGGACGGTCACGACGGTATTCGGCTCCTGATCGGCCGGCACCATCGAAATCGCCTGGTGCTGGTGCGGATCGAACTTCTCGCCGACCGGGTTGATCGCGACGACGCGGCCCTTCTCGAGCGCGCTCGTCAACTGGCGCAGCGTCAGCTCGACGCCTTCGCGCACCTTCGTGATGTCGCCCGACGTGTCGCTGACGGCGGCCTCGAGGCTGTCCAGCACGGGCAGCAGGTGCTCCGCGAAGCCTTCGATCGCAAACTTGTGTGCCTTCGAGACATCTTCCTGCGCACGGCGGCGGACGTTCTCGGTCTCGGCCTTCGCCCGGAGGAAGCTCTCCTGCAGCTCGGCGACCTTGGCTTGAGCCTCCGCGAGCGCCGCGTCGGCTGCTTCGGCGGCGGGAGCAGCGCCTTGCGCCGCCTGCTTCTCGCTGCCGATGTCTTCGGCCGATTGGGTAGCCGGGTTCTCTTGCGTGTTTTCCATGTCGCTGAAAGTCGATTAGAGGTTGAAGCCAAATCGGCAACCGCCGGACCGTATGCCGGCGGCACCGCACATTGTTGGTGCAAATAAGGGCGAAAACTGCGATTTCAAGAGGGTTATTCGCCGGCATTCGCCAATACCGCGAAACAACCGCGCTGCGCGTCGCCCGATTGCGCGCATTTGTCGCCAGATTGGACGAAACGGCCTGTAACAACGCTTACCAGGCAAGTACTAGCCCGGCACAGGGGGCTGCACTACACTCCACTCAAGCGTCGAGAAAGCGCGTTTACCCTAGCTTACCGCCGCCTGACATCCACCTGGCGCTGCATTCACCGTCCCATCGAGGCGAGTACCGTGAAACTGACCTTTGCCATATCGGTGGTCGCGCTGGTACTGATTGCCGGCACCACCACCATCTGCCTGTCCGGAGCCGTGACCGACCGCACGACCGAATACGGAAGCGCGCGGGCGACGTTCGACCAGATGTTCAGCTCCCACCAGAAAATCTGTCGATGATGCGCCGGTCGCGCTTGGTCGGCCGGCCGTGCAGTTCCGCCGCCGGCTCGCGATACGTGCGGCGCCGCTCCAGTTCGGCGAGCCGCGCGACGCGCCCCGCTTCCGTTTCCTCATAAAGCGTCTGCGCGATGCTCGCGGGCCCGCGCACGTCGCAAATGCCCAGCACGGCAATGTGCCAGACGATACCGTCGATCGCAATCTCGACCTCGTCGCCGACGCGCACGTCCTTCGCCGGCTTGACCGCCGCACCGCCGATCTTCACGTGGCCCTTGTCGACCGCGTCGGACGCGAGCGAGCGCGTCTTGAAGAAGCGCGCTGCCCATAGCCATTTGTCGATGCGCAGCTTCGCGCCGGGTTCCGTAGAAATCTTGTAGTTCATCGCGCTCAACTCACCGTTTCGGGCTGTGCGGCCTTCACCGGCCAGCCCTGCAGATTCTCGGCGACAATCTCGCCCACCGCGCCGATCCACGCGGGCGCGCCGTTCAGGCACGGAATCCGGTGGAAGGCCTGGCCGCCGCCTGCGATGAATTCGTCGCGCACCTCCATCCCGATCTCCTCGATCGTCTCCAGACAATCGGCCGTAAAACCGGGACAGAACACGTCGGCCCGCCGCACGCCGGCCTCACCGAGTTCGCGCAGCGTCGGCGCCGTATACGGCTGCAGCCACTCCGCCTTGCCGAAGCGCGACTGGAACGTCACGCGGCACTCGAGCGTCGACAACCCGAGCGCGGCCATCAGCAGCGCGCCCGTCTGCTGGCACTGTTCATGATAGGGGTCGCCCAGGTCGAGCGTGCGTTTCGGCACCCCGTGAAAGCTCAGCACGAGCTTGTCGCCGGCCGCGAAGTCGGGCCGGCCGTGCTGCGCCCAGTACTGGCGCACCTGCTCGGCGAGCGCATGGATGTAGGCGGGATGGTCGGCATATTGCCGCACCGTGCGCACTTCCGGCTGGTTGCGCATCCGCGCGAGCGCGGCGAATGCGGCATCGAATGCGGTCGCGGTGGTGGACGCCGAGTATTGCGGATACATGGGCATCAGCAGCACGCGCTCGACGCCTGCGCGCTTGAACTGCGCGAGTGCCTGCGCAATGCCCGGGCTGCCGTAGCGCATCGCGTAGTCGACCGTCACCTGGTAGTCGTTCGATGCGAGCAGGTGGCGCACGCCTTCGGTCTGGCGCTCGGTGTACACGCGCAGCGGCGAGCCCTCGGGCATCCAGACGGCCGCGTATTTCTTCGCGGACGCGCGGCCGCGCAGCGGCAGGATCAGCGTGCGCAGCAGCACCTGCCAGACGACCTGCGGGATTTCGACGACGCGGGGATCCGACAGGAATTCGGCCAGATAGCGCCGCACCGCGCGCGGCGTCGGGGCGTCGGGCGTGCCGAGATTGATCAGCAGCACGCCGATGCGATGGGCGGCCGCAACGCTCGAAGGCGGTTCAAGATCGAAACGCATGGGCAGGAACGTGCTCGGGGCACGCAGTCGGACGGCCCTCAATTATAGCGGGCCGCCTCGCTCGGGTCGGCTGGCCGTTCGGCCGACTGGCGGCGCACGCGGCGTCGCGGCACGATGGCGGAACGGTGTCGGTTCGGGTTATTGCTGACTCAGCGTGAGCGACAGCAGCCGAGCGGTGATGTCGACGATCGGGATCACGCGGTTGTACGCCATGCGGGTCGGGCCGATCACGCCGAGCGTGCCGACGATCTGGCCGTTCACCTCGTAGGGCGCGGTCACGACGCTCATTTCCTCGATCGGCACCAGCGTCGATTCGCCGCCGATGAAGATCTGCACGCCCTGGGCGTGGCTCGACACGTCGAGCAATTGCAGGAGGCCCGTTTTTTGGTCGAACACGTCGAACAGCTTGCGCAGCCGCGCCATGTCGGACGACAGATCCGCCACTTCGAGCAGGTTGCGCTCGCCGGAAATGAGCACGGTGTCCTCGGTGTCGGGCACCTCGGTGCTGGCCGTCACGGCCGCGTGCATCAGCGTGGTCATGTCGCCGCGCAGCTGGTCGATCTCGTCGCGCAGGCGGCGGCGCACCTCGTCGAACGACAGCCCGGCGAAATGCGCGTTGATGTAGTTGGACGCCTCGGTGAGCTGCGACGGCGAATAGTCGCGCGGCGTCGCGAGCATCCGGTTCTGCACGTCGCCCTCAGGTGTGACGATGATCAGCAGGATGCGCTTGTCCGACAGCCGCATGAACTCGATCTGCTTGAACACGTGGCTGCGGCGCGGCGTCAGCACGACACCCGCGAACTGCGACAGGTTGGACAGCACGCTCGCAGCGGCGGCCACCACCCGCTGCTGCGGTTCGCCGGCCTGCAGCGTGTTCTGCACCTGGCGCGCGACGGCCTCGGCATCGATCGGCGCCTCGACCGTCAGCATCGTGTCGACGAACAGGCGATAGCCGCGCGGCGTCGGCACGCGGCCGGCCGACGTGTGTGGGCTCGACACGAGGCCGAGCTCCTCCAGGTCGGACATCACGTTGCGGATCGTTGCCGGGCTCAGCTCGAGCCCCGAGTAACGGGACAACGTGCGCGAGCCGACCGGCTGACCGTCGGCGATATACCGTTCGATCAGGGTTTTCAGGAGGGTTCGTGCGCGAGGATCTAGCATGGTGGAAAATTTTAGCGCAACCGCGCGAGCACGGCGAGTGGCCGCGGCCACTGTCGCGCGGGCTGACCGATCCGGCCCCGTCTTCACACAGCCGGTTCTTTTCGTCAACGAGCTATGGTGTAATGCCGGCATGAAAACCGGTAATCAGTTCAATACTGTCGCGCTCGTGGGCCGGAGCAACACGCCCGGCATCGCCGAGCCGCTCGCCACGCTGGCTGGCTGCATCGCGAAGCTCGGCTTCGAGGTCGTGTTCGAAGCCGAAACCGCGCGCGAGATCGGCATCTCCGGCTATCCGGCGCTCACTCCGGCTGAAATCGGCGCGCGCGCGGACGTGGCGGTCGTGCTCGGCGGCGACGGCACGATGCTCGGCATCGGCCGCCAGCTCGCGCCGTACAAGACACCGCTGATCGGGATCAACCACGGGCGGCTCGGCTTCATCACGGACATCGCGGCGGCCGACATGCAGGCGCGCGTCCCGGTGATCCTGTCGGGCAAGTTCGAGCGCGAGGAGCGCTCGCTGCTCGAGGCCCGGATCGTGCGCGACGGCGAACCGATCTACCACGCACTCGCGTTCAACGATGTCGTCGTGAACCGCAGCGGCTTTTCCGGGATGGTCGAATTGCGTGCGTCGGTCGACGGCCGGTATATGTACAACCAGCGTTCGGACGGCCTGATCGTCGCCACGCCGACCGGCTCGACCGCGTACGCGCTGTCGTCGGCCGGGCCGATCCTGCACCCGCAACTCCAGGGCATCGTGCTCGTGCCGATCGCGCCGCATGCGCTGTCGAACCGGCCGATCGTGCTGCCCGACGATTCGAAGATCGCGATCCAGATCGTCGGCGGCCGCGACGTCAACGTGAACTTCGACATGCAGTCGTTTACCGCGCTGGAGCTGAACGACTCGATCGAGGTGCGCCGCTCGAAGCACACGGTGCCGTTCCTGCATCCGGTCGGCTACAGCTATTACGCGACGCTGCGCAAGAAGCTGCACTGGAACGAACACGCATCGAACGAAGACGACAAGGCGTCCTGACGCACCTGAGCCCGACACCATGCTTCGCCACCTCTCGATTCGCGACTTCGTCATCGTCGCCGCGCTCGATCTCGAATTCGATAGCGGCTTCACCGTCTTTTCCGGCGAAACCGGCGCCGGCAAATCGATCCTGATCGACGCCCTCGCCCTCGCGCTCGGCGAACGCGCCGACGCGAGCGTCGTGCGCGCCGGCTGCGGCCGCGCCGACATCACAGCCGAATTCACGCCGCACGACCGCGTCGCGCGCTGGCTCGACGAACACGCGTTCGACGCCGAGGACACCGTGATGCTGCGCCGCGTGATCGACGCGAACGGCCGCTCGCGCGCATTCATCAACGGCACCAGCGCGACGCTCGCGCAGCTGCGCGAGCTCGGCGAGATGCTGGTCGACATCCACGGCCAGCACGCGCACCAGTTGCTGATGCGTCCCGATGCGCAGCGCGAGCTGTTCGACACGCACGCGGGGCTCGTCGCCGATGCCGCGAACGTCGCACGCGCGTGGCGCGTCTGGCGCGACGCGACGCAGGCGATCGACGCCGCGAAGGCGCACGAGCGCGAACTGCAGCTCGAACGCGAGAAGCTCGCATGGCAGCTCGCCGAGCTCGACAAGCTCGCACCGCAACCGGGCGAATGGGACGAAGTCGGCAGCGAGCACAAGCGCCTGTCGCATTCGGCGAACCTGATCGCCGGCGTGCAGGGTGCGCTCAACGCGCTGTCCGAGGCCGACGACGCGATGCTCCCGCAGCTCGGCGCGATCGTGTCGAAACTGCGCAGCCTGGCCGACTACGACACGGGGCTCGGCGACGCGCTCGCATCGCTCGAACCGGCCGAGATCCAGCTGCAGGAAGCCGTCTATTCGCTGTCGCACTACGCGCAGCGCCTTGATCTCGACCCGGCCCGGCTCGCGCAAGTCGAGACGCGCCTCGACGCGCTGCACTCGACCGCCCGCAAGTTCCGGCTGCCGCCCGACACGCTGCACGAGGAACACGCGGCACGCCGCGCGCAGCTCGCCGCGCTCGACGCGGCCGCCGATCTCGGCGCGCTCGAAGCCGCGCAGGCCAAGGCATGGGAAGCCTATCTCACCGACGCGAAACACCTGTCGAAGGCGCGCGCGCAGGCCGCGAAGGCGCTCGGCACGGCCGTCACGGCGGGCATGCAGGAACTGTCGATGGCAGGAGGCAGCTTCGAAGTCGCGCTCGTGCCGCTCGCCGATGGCGGCCCGCACGGGCTCGAGCAGGTCGAATTCCGGGTCGCGGGGCACCCCGGCGTGCCGCTGCGGCCGCTCGCGAAAGTCGCGTCGGGCGGCGAACTCGCACGGATCAGCCTCGCGCTCGCGGTGATCGCGAGCGCCGCCAGCCCGACGCCGACGCTGATTTTCGACGAAGTCGACACGGGCATCGGCGGCGGCGTCGCCGAGGTGGTCGGCCGCCTGCTGCATCAGCTCGGGCGTGACCGCCAGGTACTGTGCGTGACGCACCTGCCGCAGGTCGCCGCACGCGGCGACCATCACTTCCAGGTCGCGAAGGGTGCCGACGACCGCGGCAGCACCGTCTCGTCGGTCGTCCCGCTCGACAAGGCGAGCCGGGTCGAGGAAGTCGCCCGGATGCTCGGCGGGCTCGAGATCACCGCGACGACGCGCAAACACGCGAAGGAAATGCTGGCGGCCTGACGCGGGCACCCGTCCCCCGAAAGCGAAAAGACCGGCGCATGCGCCGGTCTTTTTTCATCGGCAGCAGCGGCCACCCGATCGCGCCCGCCCTGCTCCGATGATTCGAACGCCCGACTCAAACCCCCGTTTCGACCGCGCCGAACACCCGCTCCCACAACGCCGTCACGGCCGCCCGCTCGTCGGCCACCAGCGCCGGATCGACCCGCGCCTTTTCCATCCCGTCGAGCCGCAGCTTGTGCTGCAGCTTCCGGTACTTGCGGTACGCGGCGCCGACGCGCTCGGCTTCGTCCTCGCCCATCAGTCCGAACCGGGCGACCTCGCGCAGCAGTGCGATGTTGCCGGTGTTGCGGATCAGCTCGGCATCGCTCGACGCATGCAGCAGCACCCAGTACTGGACGATGAATTCGATGTCGACCATCCCGCCGCGATCGTGCTTCAGGTCGAACAGGTCCGTCTGGTTCGGGTGGCCGGCGAACACCTTGCCGCGCATGTCGACGATCTCCTTCGCGAGCACCGCCCCGTCGCGCGGCGTCGTCAGCACCTGCTGGCGGATCGCCTCGAAGTCCGCGCCAATCTGCGTGTCGCCCGCGCTGTAGCGGGCACGCGTCAGCGCCTGGTGCTCCCACACCCAAGCGGTGTTCGCGGCGTCGCCCTCGCGCAGCTGGTAGCGGCGGAACGCGTCGAGATCGGTCACGAGCAGTCCGGCCTCGCCGTTCGGCCGCAGCCGCAGGTCGATGTCGAACAGCGCGCCCGCGCCGGTCGCGGTCGTGAGCCACGTGATCAGCCGTCGCGTGAAGGTCGTGTAGACGTCCGCCGAGCGCTCGTCGGGGTCGTCGTACAGGAAGATCAGGTCGAGATCCGACGCGTAGCCGAGCTCCTTGCCGCCGAGCTTGCCGTACGCGATCACCGCGAACTTCGGCACGTCGCGGTGGCGCTTCGCGAGCTGCGACCAGACCACCTCGATCGTCACGTCGAGCACCGCGTCGGCGAGCTCCGACAGACGATCGCTCACGTGCTCGACCGACAGCTGGCCCGCCAGATCGATCAGCAGGATGCGGAACACCTCCGCGTGCTGCGCATGCCGCAACAGGTCCATCTGCTGCTCGGGGCCGTCGGCGGCCGCCAGGCGCGCACGCAATGCGTCCTTGAACGCCGGCCAGTCGAACGGGCTCGCGATCGCTTCGTCGTCGAGCAGTTCGTCGAGCAGTTGTGGATGGCGGATCAGGTAGCCGCCGCCCCAGCGCGTCGCGCCGAGCACCGACAGCACGCGATCGAGCGCGGCCGGATACTCGGTCAGCAGCGCGAGATAGACGCCGCGCCGGCTGACCGTCTCGAGCAGGTCGAACAACCGCACGATGGTGTCGTCGCGGCGCGCGGCGTCGATCCGCGGCGCGGCCTCGAGCGCGCGTTGCGCGACGCTGTCGAAGCGTTGCCGGCTCTTTTCCGGCAGGCCCGCGTAGCGCGACGACTGCCATATCGCGCGCAGCCGCGCGAGCACGGTCACCGGATCGCTGAAGCCGAGGCCGTCGAGGCGCGCGCGCAGCGTGTCGTCTTCGCCGTCGTCGGCGAGCGCCCCGCTCCAGATCCACGACGCGGTGGTGTCCTCGCCCGCCGCGCAGGGGCCGCCGTTCGCCTTATCGGCAAAGATCTGGTCGAACTGCGCCTCGACGAAGGTGCGGTAGCCGTCGAGCACCGTCATCAACGCCGCGTAGTCGGCGAAGCCGAGCGACGTGGCCAGCGCCGCGCGCTCGTTCGGATCGACCGGCATCGCATGCGTCTGCGCGTCGTCGCGGTACTGCAGCCGATGCTCGAGCGTGCGCAGGAAATTGTAGGCGTCGGTCAGGCGCTCGCGCACGTCCTCGCCAATCAGCCCGCGCGCCTGCGCATGGCGCAGCACCGCGAGTGTCGGCCGCACGCGGAATTCCGCATCCTGGCCGCCGCGGATCAGCTGGAACACCTGCGCGCTGAATTCGATCTCGCGGATCCCGCCGCGCCCGAGCTTGATGTCGTCGGCCTTGTCGGGCCGCATCGACGCGCGGCGCGCGGCTTCCTGGCGAATCTGCTGGTGCAGCGAACGGATCGCACCGATCACGCCGAAGTCGAGATAGCGGCGGTACACGAACGGCTTGACGATCGATTCGAGCTGCGACTCGAGCCGCCGCGCCGCGTCGCTGTCGCCTTCCGACACGAGCCGCCCTTTGATCCACGCGTAGCGCTCCCATTCGCGCCCCTGCACGTAGAAATATTCCTCGAGCATCCCGAGGCTGCACACGAGCGGCCCCGAATCGCCGTTCGGACGCAGCCGCATGTCGACGCGAAACACGTAGCCGTCGGCCGTGACCTCGGACAGCACGCCGATCAGGCGCCGGCCGAGCCGCGTGAAGTATTCCTGGGTGGACAGCGGCGAGCGCGTGCCGCCGGCCGTCTCGCCGTCGTCCTCGTAGACGAAGATCAGGTCGATGTCGGACGACACGTTCAGCTCGCGGCCGCCGAGCTTGCCCATCCCGACCACGCCCAGCACGACGCGCTGGCCGTCGGCGCCGCGCGGCTCGCCGTACATCGCCTCGAGTTCTGCCGACAGCAGCGCGAGCGAGCGCTGCACGGCCACCTCGGCGAGATCGGTCATCGCGGACGTCACCTCGGCGACATTCGCGACGCCCCGCAGGTCGCGCTCCGCGACCGCGCCGAACACCTCGACACGCAACTGCCGCAGCGCGCGCTTCAGTTGCTCGTCGCCCGGCGCGGCCGCGCCGGCCGGCGATGCGAGCAGTTCGGTCAGGCGCGCGTCGAGCTGCGCGCGGGCGAGCGGCGCGGCGGCCCACGCGGCGATCTGGTCGGACAGCGCGGGACGCGCGGCCACCGCGCGGGCGATATATCGGGAGTAGGACGGGCTGATCAGGGCGGAAGCGTCGGTCATCGAAAAGCGGGCCTGGCGGTAAGGCCCGCCGCCGCGGGAGAGCGCTTGCGCGCCCCGCCGCCGACAGGCCCCGTGGACTCGGCGCGGTGTCGCGACGCGGATGCGCCGCCGCGAAAACCGCGCGCCGGAAAGCCCGTGCCGCGCCGCCGCAACGGCCGCCGGCACGAACCCCTGTGATACATTTCAACGTCAGTCTGCAAAACTACCATATCGCCGCCCTTCCGCCGCATGTCCGACCGTCAGGAATCCGCCTTAGCTGAGCCCGAAGCGGGACCTCCGAAGCACGATCATCCAGTCCTGCGTCGCGTGTTCAGGGTGACGCTGGCGGTCGGGATCGGCACGTACTTCGTCGCGGCCGGCGCGTTCCTCGGGCTGCGCTACGTGGTGCTGCCGCGTATCGACGAATTTCGCCCGCGCATCGAGCGCGCGGTGTCCGACAAGCTCCACGCGCAGCTTTCGATCGGCAAACTGTCCCCCCACTGGTCCGGCATGCAGCCGGGCGTCGAAGTCGCCAACCTCACCATTCGCGGCCGTGACGGCCAGATCGCGTTGTCGGTCCCGCACGCGACGGCCGCGTTGTCGTGGATGTCGCTGCTGCGGCTGTCGCCCGCGCTGTCGAGCCTGATCGTCGACCATCCGGACCTCGTCGTCGCGCGCGCGGCCGACGGCTCGCTGAGCATCGCGGGCGTCGGCGTCGCGACCACCCATGGCGGCAACGACACGTTCAGCACGTGGCTGCTGAAGCAGGAAGCGATCGTGCTGCGCAACGGCACGCTGCGCTGGCGTGACGCGCAGCATGACGCACCGGAGCTCGCGCTGTCCGGCATCCGCCTCGCGGTGCTCAACCACGGTCGCGAGCACAAGGCCGCGCTACAGGCGCCTGCGAACGGCACCCTGCTGCTCGGTCCGCTCGATTTCCGCGCGCGTTTCCGGCACAAGCCGCTCGCGCCGATCGGCAAGCCGACGAACTGGACCGGCGACGCGTATCTGTCGACCGGCCCCGTCGACCTGCAGACGCTCGGCCGCTATCTCGACATCCCGCTCACGATCCACGCGGGCCGGATCGACAACGCGATCTGGGCGACCTTCGAGAACGGCCACCTGCGCTCCGCCGGCGGCGACCTGCAGGGCGCCGACGTCGTGCTGCGCGTGCGGCCGACCCAGCCGCGCCTCGACGTGCCGACGGTCGGCTTCGGCTGGGACATGGCGCTCGACACCGGCCGCGACTACACGCTGCACCTGACGCGCTTCAACGCGGAGCTCGGCCAGCCGCCGCTGCCGGACGGCACGCCGCTTGCCCGCTCGCTCGCGCTGTCGACGCTGACCGCCCGCTACCGCGTGCCGGCCGCCGACCAGGGGCAGTTGCTGAGCGTCGTCGGCGACCGCGTCGATCTCGGCATCCTCAGCGAGTTCATCCGCGGGCTGCCGCTGCCGGCGCGGCTGCGCAACGAACTGATCAAGCTCGACCCGCGCGGGATGGTGTCGAATTATCACATCGAGGTCGAACGCGCGAAGCCGGCGCGGGCCGAGCTCGCCGACGAAGAGCGTCGCACCGGCGCCGCGCCGATCGTCCGCTACCGCTTCCTCGGCGACCTGCAGGGCATCAGCTTCGCCGCGCAGGAGCCGCCTCCCGGCCTCTCGCCGCGCGGCCATCCGCGCGCCGGCTGGCCGGGCGTCGAGAACCTGTGGGGCCGCGTCGACGCGAACGAGACGGGCGGCGCCGCGCACTTCGATACCGTCAACGCGGCGGTCACGGTGCCGGGCGAATTCGACGAGCCGCGCCTCACCTTCGACCGGCTGCGCGGCAACGCGAAATGGGTGATCACGCCGGCGCCGGGCGAGAAGCACGCGCGCGTCGACGTGACGTTGCCCGACCTGTTCGTCGCGAACCCGGATGCGGAAATCGCGGTGTCTGGCTCGTACACGAACCCCGGCCACGGCCGCGGCTCGCTCGACCTGCGCGCGGATTTCGCGCGCGCGTCGGTAGCACGCATTCCGCGCTACCTGCCGACCGGGATGTCCGAGCACCTGCGCGACTATCTCGGCCATGCGCTGCAGGACGGCCAGGTGACCAAGGGCGCGTCGATCGTCGCCCGCGGCCCGCTCGAGAAATTCCCGTTCGAACACGAGCCGGACGCCGGCGTGTTCCATATCGTCGCGCCGTTCACCGGCGGGCGCTTCGAGCCGACGCCGTACCCGCCGCGCAAGCTCGCGAACGGCACGCCGAGCGTCTGGCCCGCACTCGACGGGATCGACGGCGTGTTCGAGCTCGCGCAGAACAAGCTGCGTTTCGACATCGCGCGCGCGCACTACAAACGCGTCGCGCTGACGAAGGTTGCCGGCCGGATCGACGATCTCGGCAACCCGTCGAAGTCGCCGCTCATCATCGACGGCCATGCACAAGGCCCGCTCGCGGACCTGATCGACTACGCGGACAACAGCTCGCTCGGCGCGATGAGCGGGCACATCGGCCGGCGAATCGATGCGCAGGGGCCGGCGGCGCTCGCGCTCAAAATCACGATTCCGCAACACGTTCCGCATCCGCATACCCACGTCGAAGGCGCACTCGCGTTCGGCGGCAACACGCTGTCGGCCGACGGCGTACCGCCGCTGTCCGCGCTGCGCGGCAGCGTGCATTTTTCCGAGACTGGCGCGTCGCTGCAGGGCCTGTCGGGGCGCTTCCTCGGTGGCCCGGTCCGCGCGAACGGCAACTTCCAGTCGCACGGCCCGTACGCGGTGGACGTCGACGGCAAGCTCGCGCTCGACGCCGCGCGCGGCCTGAACCTGCGCGGCACGGCCGCGGCGCTGCTCGAGCACGTGGTCGGCGACGCACCGTACCAGCTCGCCGTGCGCGGCGCGCCGGGCCGTCTGCCGGAGGTCACCGCGCGTTCCGACCTGACGGGCGTCGCGCTCAACTTCCCGGCGCCGTTCGCGAAACCGGCCGGCACGCCGATGCCGTTCCGCTTCACGCTGCAGCCGGCCGCCCAGGCGGGCGGCAAGCGCCTCGAGCATGCCGACCTGACGCTCGGCCCCGTGGCCGCGACCTACCTGCTCGACGCGACGCCCGGCCAGCCGCTGCGCGCGGTGCGCGGCGCGATGGGTATCCACCGGATGCCCGACCTGCCGCAGGACGGCGTGAGCGCCGCCGTCGACGTCGACGAACTCGATGCCGACGCCTGGCTCGCGCTGGCCCGCACGCTGCAGCACGACGCGCCGCGCGCGCCGGAACCGCAAGCCGCGCCCCGCATCGACGCCGCGAGCTTCACGCCGAAGCGCTTCGCGCTCCACTTCGGCACGCTGAAGCTGCTCAAGCGCAACTGGGAAAACGTGATCATCGGCGCGTCGCACATCGACGAGCTGTGGCAGGCGAACATCGCGTCGAACCAGGTCTCCGGCTACCTGTCGTGGGCGCCGGGCGGCGGCCACAACGGCGCGGGCGTGCTGAATGCGCGGCTTGCGAAGCTCGTGATTCCGCAGAGCGCCCAGCACGACCTCGTCGGCCGCGCGATGAACCTGCCGACGCCGACCGACCGGCCGATGCCGTCGGTCGACCTGATCGTCGACCAGGTCGTTGCACGCGATCACGACATCGGCCGGCTCGTCGTCAATGCGCGCAACATCGAGGAAGACGGTGCGCCGGTGTGGCAGCTCGACAAGCTCGAGCTGGCGAACCCGGCCGCGAAGCTGACGGCGACCGGCAACTGGCGCACGTCGCGTCGCGCGCTGGCCCGCGGTGTCGACGAGAACGATGCACCGCGCCGCAGCGTGTTCGACTTCAAGCTCGACGTTGGCAACGCGGGCGCGCTGCTCGACCTCGTCGGCCTGCCGCGCACGCTGGCGAACGGCCACGGCACGGTGACCGGCAAGGTCGGTTGGCGCGGCGGCCCGACCGCGGTCGATCTGCCGTCGCTCGGCGGCCAGATCGCGCTCGACCTGGAGCACGGCCAGATCCTGAAGGTCGATCCGGGCGCCGCGAAACTGCTCGGCGTGCTGAGCCTGCAGAGTCTCGCGCGCTTCCTGACGCTGAATTTCCGCGACGTGATCGGCAAGGGACTGCCGTTCGACAAGATCACGGGCACCAGCCGGATCTCGAACGGGATCGCACGCACCGACGACTTCTCGATGACGACGGCGCCGGCCAACGTGACCGTGCGCGGCGCGGTCGACCTCGGCACCGAGACGCAGGACCTGCACGCGCACGTCGCGCCGAAGATCGGCGCCGGCACGGCGGCGATCGCAGCCGCGATCATCAATCCGCTGCTCGGCGTCGGCGTGCTGGCGGCGAACTACGCGCTGTCGGAGACGCTGTCGCACGCGTTCGCGCTCGACTACGCGATCACCGGCTCGTGGGCGCATCCGCACATCGAGCGGGTGCGGGGCGATCAGGGTAAGATGAATCACGGTCCGGCCGATGCGGCGAGCCACTGACGCGCGCAAGGTGCCGGGCCGCACCCCATTTATGATGCAACCGATCCAGCGATGACCGATCACACCCGTTCCGCCACGCCCTTTCGGGTCGCCGCGCTGCAGATGGTGAGCACGCCGGACGTCGCACGCAATCTCGCCGAAGCCGGCCGCCTGATCGCGGAGGCGGCCGGCGACGGCGCGCAGCTCGTGCTGCTGCCCGAGTATTTCTGCTTCATGGGCCATCGCGACACCGACAAGCTCGCGCTCGCCGAACCCTACCGCGACGGTCCGATTCAGCGCTTCCTTTCGGAGGCGGCGCACCGTCATGGCGTCTGGGTGATCGGCGGCACGCTGCCGCTGAAGGCGCCCGAACCCGATCGCGTGCTGAACACGACGCTCGTGTTCGACCCGACCGGCCACGAAGCGGCCCGCTACGACAAGATCCACCTGTTCAACTTCGAGAAAGGCGACGAATCGTTCGACGAGGCGCGCACGATCCGCGCGGGCGACACGGTCGTCGCGTTCGACGCGCCGTTCGGGCGGGTCGGCCTGTCGGTCTGTTACGATCTGCGCTTTCCGGAGCTGTATCGCAGGATGGGCGACTGCGCGCTGATCGTCGTGCCGTCGGCGTTTACTTATACGACGGGCCGCGCGCACTGGGAAATGCTGCTGCGCGCGCGGGCCGTCGAGAATCAGTGTTACGTGCTCGCGGCCGCGCAAGGCGGCAAGCACGAGAACGGCCGGCGCACCTGGGGCCACAGCATGCTGATCGACCCGTGGGGCGAAATCGTCGCGGTCCGCGACGAAGGCGCGAGCGTCGTGACCGGCGCGCTCGATCCGCAGCGCATCGCCGACGTGCGCCAGAGCCTGCCCGCGTGGCGGCATCGCGTGCTGGCCTGAACATCCGATCCGCCCTGGCGCTTGAAACGCCGCCCGGCCAACCCATCTGCCCAGCACGCACCCGACAACTTTTTGAGAACCCTCGATACCCGCATGAACATCATCGAACCCGGCATCCGCAATCTTGCGCTGGCGAAGGACATCCTCCTCACGCCGTACGGCCTCGACGAGAGCCTGCTCACGCGCACGATCGCCGACATCTTCACGCATCGCGTCGACTACGCGGACCTGTACTTCCAGGCGACCCGCAGCGAAGCGTGGAGCCTCGAGGAAGGCATCGTGAAGTCGGGCAGCTTCAGCATCGACCAGGGCGTCGGCGTGCGCGCGGTCGCGGGCGACCGCACCGCGTTCGCCTACTCGGACGACCTGTCGCCGGAAGCCATCGCCCAGGCGGCCGCGGCCACCAAGGCGATCGCGGCGGCCGGCGGCGGCCGCCAGAAGATCAAGGCGGCGACGTCGCTGAAGGGCATCTCGGGCCGCGACCTGTACCTGCCGTCCGATCCGCTCGCGTCGCTCGACGCGACGGCCAAGGTCAAGCTGCTCGAGCGCATCGAGCAGATGGCGCGCGGTCGCGACCCGCGCGTCACGCAGGTGATGGCGGGGCTCGCCGGCGAATACGACGTCGTGCTGGTCGCGCGCAGCGACGGCGCGCTCGCCGCCGACATCCGCCCGCTCGTGCGCGTGTCGGTCACGGTGATCGCCGAACAGAACGGCCGCCGCGAAATCGGCTCCGGCGGCGGCGGCGGCCGCTTCGACTACGGCTACTTCACCGACGAAGTGCTGTCGCGCTACGTCGACGACGCCGTGCACGCGGCGCTCGTGAACCTCGACGCGCGCCCCGCCCCGGCCGGCGCGATGACGGTCGTGCTCGGGCCGGGCTGGCCGGGCGTGCTGCTGCACGAGGCGATCGGTCACGGCCTCGAGGGCGACTTCAACCGCAAGGGTTCGTCGGCGTTCGCCGGCCGGATCGGCGAGCAGGTCGCCGCGAAGGGCGTGACGGTGGTCGACGACGGCACGCTGCCGAATCGCCGCGGCTCGCTGAACATCGACGACGAAGGCAACCCGACGCAGTGCACGACGCTGATCGAGGACGGCATCCTGAAGGGCTACATCCAGGACACGCTGAACGCGCGCCTGATGAAGATGCCCGTCACCGGCAACGCGCGGCGCGAGTCGTATGCGGCGCTGCCGATGCCGCGCATGACCAACACGTACATGCTGAACGGCGACAAGGATCCGCAGGAAATCATCGCGTCGGTCAAGAACGGCCTGTACGCGGTGAACTTCGGCGGCGGCCAGGTCGACATCACGAACGGCAAGTTCGTGTTTTCGGCGTCCGAGGCGTACATGATCGAGAACGGCAAGATCACCTACCCGGTGAAGGGCGCGACGCTGATCGGCAGCGGCCCGGAATCGCTGAAGTACGTGAGCATGATCGGCAACGACATGTCGCTCGACTCGGGTGTCGGCGTGTGCGGCAAGGAAGGCCAGAGCGTGCCGGTCGGCGTCGGCCAGCCGACCCTGCGGATCGACAAGATGACGGTCGGCGGTACGGCATAACCGCATCGCGGCGCAGACAATCCGCGCATTTCGACGAAAGCGCGCGGATTGTCCGCATTTTCGAGCGTCCCCGGTTGCCAGCGGCCCGGCGACCGGGTATAAATTCCGAATCAACTTTTTTGACGAACCGAATCTCCGTCATGTCCGCCAAGTTTTATTTTTACTTTTTTTGGCATCTCAGACCGCTGGCGGATCGAGAGGGTTGATGGCGCGTAAAGCGCAACCGAAATTCCCGAAAAAACCGCCGGCGAACCCGGCGGTTTTTTTTCGCCCTTCGCCAACCGGTCGCTGCCGCAGCGCATCCCGCGGCCCCGACCGAAATCACTGAATCGCTTGAATTGATGAATCTGCCGCACGCGCACTGACCGAACGGCGCCCGCAAAAATAGGAGAAACAGCATGCCCCCGCACAACACCGACGACGTCCGCATTCGCGAACTCAAGGAACTGACGCCGCCCGCCCACCTGATCCGCGAATTCGCGTGCTCCGAGGCCGCGTCCGAGCTGATCTACAACTCGCGCCAGTCGATGCACCGCATCCTGCACGGGATGGACGACCGGCTGATCGTCGTGATCGGGCCGTGTTCGATCCACGATACGAAGGCGGCGATCGAGTACGCGGGGCGGCTCGTGAAGGAGCGCGAGCGCTTCAAGGGCGAGCTGGAAATCGTGATGCGGGTGTACTTCGAGAAGCCGCGCACGACGGTCGGCTGGAAGGGGCTCATCAACGATCCGCACCTCGACAACAGCTTCAAGATCAACGAAGGGCTGCGCACCGCGCGCGAACTGCTGCTGCAGATCAACGAGATGGGGCTGCCGGCCGCGACCGAATACCTCGACATGATCAGCCCGCAGTACATCGCCGACCTGATCTCGTGGGGCGCGATCGGCGCGCGCACGACCGAGTCGCAGGTGCACCGCGAGCTCGCGTCGGGGCTGTCGTGCCCGGTCGGTTTCAAGAACGGCACCGACGGCAACGTGAAGATCGCGGTCGACGCGATCAAGGCCGCATCGCAGCCGCACCATTTCCTGTCGGTGACCAAGGGCGGCCACTCGGCGATCGTGTCGACGGCCGGCAACGAGGACTGCCACGTGATCCTGCGCGGCGGCAAGACGCCGAACTACGACGCGGACAGCGTGAACGCCGCGTGCGCGGACATCGGCAAGGCCGGCCTCGCCGCACGCCTGATGATCGACGCGAGCCACGCGAACAGCTCGAAGAAGCACGAGAACCAGATCCCCGTGTGCGCGGACATCGGCCGCCAGGTGGCGGCCGGCGACGAGCGCATCGTCGGCGTGATGATCGAGTCGCACCTCGTCGAGGGGCGCCAGGACCTGAAGGAAGGCTGCCCGCTGACCTACGGCCAGAGCATCACCGACGCGTGCATCGCGTGGGACGACAGCGTGAAGGTGCTCGAAGGTCTCGCGGAATCGGTGAAGGCACGGCGCGTCGCGCGCGGCAGCGGTAACTGATCGCCGGCAGGCTCGAGGCGGCGCGTGCCGCCCGCGGCCTGCCGCCTGCGCAGCAAGAAAAAGCCCGGCTCGCGCCGGGCTTTTTTCGTTGACGGGCAGCCGCCGTCAGGATTTCACTCGAGCGCGCCCGAGCCGAAGATCTCGGTATTGATGCGCGCCGGCGCGACGCCGAGCGCGACCAGCGCGTCGCGCTGCGCCTTCATGAACGCGATCGGACCGCAGACGTAGTAGTCGGCATCCGGCACCAGCGCGTATTGCTTCACGCGTTCCGGCGTCAGGCGCCCTTCGAGGTCGTGATCGACGCCGCCCCGGTCGTTCGGGCCGACCAGCTCGTACAGCACCGTGCGCTTCACGTTCGCGTGTTCGCGCACCGTATCGTTCAGCCAATCGCGGAACGCATGCACCGCGCCCGAACGGCATGCGTGGACGAACCGCACCTCGCGCGTACTGCCTTCGCCGACCAGTGTCGATGCCATCGACACCATCGGCGTCAGGCCGACGCCGCCGGAGATCAGCACGACCGGCGTATCGACGCCGCGTTTCAGCGAGAATTCGCCCATCGGCGCGGTCACTTCGACGATCGCGCCCTCCTCCACGCCGTCATGCATCAGCGTCGACACCTTGCCGGCCGGGATTGCTTCCGGCTGGCCGGCCTCGCGCTTCACCGAGATGCGCAGCCACTTGCCGTGCGGCGCGTCGGACAGGCTGTACTGGCGCGGCTGGTCGACGCCGAGGTCGCCGACGAAACGCTTCACCGTGACGTACTGGCCCGGCGCGAAAGTCGGCGCCTCGCCGCCGTCGGCAGGCGTCAGGTAGAACGACGTGATCTCGTCGCTTTCACGCACCTTGCGGGCGACCTTGAACGGACGGAAGCCGCTCCACGCGGCGCCCGCGTACAAATCAGCCTCGGCGCCGATCAGGATCTGCGCGAGCTGGCCGTACGCGACACGCCATGCCTCGAGCGTCGGAGCATCGACCGCGTCGCCGAGCACTTCGACGATCGACGCAAGCAGGTTCTCGCCGACGATCGGGTAATGCTCGGGACGGATGTTCAGGCTCGCGTGCTTGTGCGCGATATGCGACACCGCCCCGCCAAGCGCGCCGAGGTTGTCGATGTTCGCCGCATATGCATAGACCGCCTTCGCGAGCGTTTCCGGCTGGCTGCCGGTCTTCTGGTGCGTCTGGTTGAACAGGTTCTTCAGTTCCGGATGGCGCGCGAACATGCGCTGGTAGAAGTGCTTCGTGATCGTCGCGCCGTGCACGGCGAGGACAGGGGCAGTGGCCTTCACACGAGCCATCTGGTCAGCAGTGATGTGGGTCATGTTCGTATTCTCCGTTAAACATTCTCATACGATACATCTTTAAAAATCGACGGCCCCCCGGGCAAATTGTCGCAGTGCGCAAGAACGCGGCCGCGCGTCAGCGGACGCGCCCGCGCTCCCACAGCACGTCCGAACCGCCACCCGCGCGGTTCAGCACGCGCGCCAGCACGAACAGCAGGTCCGACAGCCGGTTCACGTAACGTCGCGGCGCATCATTGAGCGCGTCGTTCCGCCCGAGCGCGACGATCGAGCGCTCCGCGCGGCGGCACACCGTCCGGCATACGTGCGCGAGCGACGCCGCGCGCGAGCCGGCCGGCAGGGTGAATTCCTTCAGCGGCGGCAGCGTCGCGTTGTAGTCGGCGAGCCACCGGTCGAGGCGCGCGAGGTGCGTGTCGTCGAGCACCGCATGGCCGGGAATGCACAGCTCGCCGCCGAGATCGAACAGGTCGTGCTGGATCGTGACGAGCGCGGTGCGCACGTCGTCCGGCAGCGGCTCGGCGAGCAGCACGCCGAGGTTCGAGTTCAGTTCGTCGACGTCGCCGATCGCGGCGATCCGCGCGTCGTCCTTGCCGATGCGCCGTCCGTCGCCGAGGCCCGTGGTGCCGTCGTCGCCCGTGCGCGTCGCGATCTTGCTCAAGCGGTTACCCATGCGAATGTCCTCTCGTGCGCGGCCGCGATGCGGCCCGGTTGCCCAGGAACGCGATTATCGCAGCCTGCGGCGGCGGGCGCAGCGGGCGTTACAGCGTAGAATGGGCCGAAAGTTTGACAAGCAGTCGTCAGGAGACATTCGTGAATCACCCTGCCCCGCCGGCCACCGCGCGCCGCCCGCTGCCCTCCGCCATGCTCGATGCGCTGCGCGCCGCCTTCGGCGAGCGCGTGTCGACCGCCGACGCCGTCCGCGCCCATCACGGCCGCGACGAATCGCCGTTCGATCCGCAACTGCCCGACGCCGTCGTATTCGCCCACAACGCCGATGAAGTTCGCGAAGTCGTGTCGCTGTGCGCGCTCTACGGCGTGCCGCTGATCCCGTACGGCGCCGGCTCGTCGCTCGAAGGCCACCTGCTCGCCGTGCGCGGCGGCGTCTCGCTCGACCTGTCGGAAATGAACCGCGTGCTGTCGATCAACGCGGAAGACCTGACTGTCACAGTCGAGCCGGGCATCACGCGCAAGGCGCTCAACGAAGCGCTGCGCGACACCGGCCTGTTCTTCCCGATCGATCCGGGCGCCGACGCCAGCATCGGCGGCATGACCGCGACCCGCGCATCGGGCACCAACGCCGTGCGCTACGGAACCATGCGCGAGAACGTGCTCGGCCTCACCGCCGTGCTCGCCGACGGCCGTGTCGTGAAGACGGGCTCGCGCGCGCGCAAGTCGTCGGCCGGCTATGACCTCACGCGGCTGTTCGTCGGCTCCGAAGGCACGCTCGGCGTGATCACCGAGATCACGCTGCGCCTGCATCCGCTGCCCGAAGCCGTGTCGGCCGCGATCTGCACGTTCCCGTCGATGGGCGACGCGGTGCGCACCGTGATCGAGACGATCCAGATCGGCGTGCCGATCGCGCGCGTCGAGTTCGTCGACTCGCTCGCCGTGCGCTCGATCAACCGCCACTCGAACCTGACGCTCGCCGAAGCGCCGACGCTGTTCTTCGAATTCCACGGCACCGAAGCCAGCGTGAAGGAACAGGCCGAGCTCGTGCAGACGCTCGCGGGACAGAACAACGGCCAGGGCTTCGAATGGGCGACCCGCCCCGAGGATCGCACGCGGCTCTGGGCCGCGCGCCACAACGCGTACTTCGCGATGCTGCAGCTGAAACCCGGCTGCCGCGCGGTGACGACCGACGTGTGCGTGCCGATCTCGCAACTCGCCGCGTGCGTCGAGGAAACCGAAGTCGACCTGCGCGCGTCGTCGCTGCCCTGCCCGATCGTCGGCCACGTCGGCGACGGCAATTTCCACGTCGCGATCCTGATCGATCCCGACAAGCCCGAGGAAATCGACGAAGCCGAACGCATCAACGACCGGATCGTCGAACGCGCGCTGCGCCTCGGCGGCACCTGCACCGGCGAGCATGGCGTCGGCCTGCACAAGATGCGCTTCCTGCCGAAAGAGCACGGCGACAACGCGATCGACGCGATGCGCGCGATCAAGCTCGCGCTCGATCCGCGCAATCTGATGAATCCCGGCAAGATCTTCACGTGCTGACATGGCGGCGCGCCGCCGCGCCGCCCGCAGGAGACCCGATGAACGCTTCCGTCGAACTGTCGAGCGCGACCCGCGCGCAGCGCCAGCGCGAAGTCGTGCAGGCGCTGATGGCCGTGCTGCCGACGCATTGCCTGCTGTTCCGCGACGAAGACACCGCGCCGTACGAATGCGACGGCCTGTCGGCGTACCGCCGGCTACCGCTCGCGGTCGCGCTGCCCGAAACCGAATCGCAGGTGCAGCGGATCGTGCAGATCTGCCGCCGCATGGAGGTGCCGATCGTGCCGCGCGGCGCGGGCACGAGCCTGTCCGGCGGCGCGCTGCCGATCGTGAACGGCGTCGTGCTGTCGCTCGCACGCTTCACACGCATCGTCGAGGTCGATCCGTACGCGCGCACGGCCACCGTGCAGCCCGGCGTGCGCAACCTCGCGATTTCGGAAGCCGCCGCGCCGTACGGGCTGTACTACGCGCCCGATCCTTCGTCGCAGATCGCCTGCACGATCGGCGGCAACGTGGCGGAGAATTCCGGCGGCGTCCACTGCCTGAAATACGGGCTGACGGTGCACAACGTGATGCGCGTGCGCGCGGTCACGATCGACGGCGAGATCGTCGAATTCGGCTCGCTCGGCCTCGACACGCCGGGCCTCGACCTGCTCGCGGTGATGATCGGCAGCGAAGGGATGTTCGCGATCGTCACCGAGATCACGGTGAAGCTGATCCCGAAACCGCAGACCGCGCAGCTCGTGATGGCGAGCTTCGACGATGTCGTGAAGGGCGGCGAGGCGGTCGCCGCGATCATCGCGTCGGGCATCATCCCGGCCGGGCTGGAGATGATGGACAAGCCGGCCACCCAGGCCGTCGAGGCGTTCACGCATGCGGGCTACGACCTCGACGCGAAGGCGATCCTGCTGTGCGAATCGGACGGCACGCCCGAGGAAGTCGCGGAGGAAATCGTCCGCATGACGGCCGTGCTGCGCGAACATGGCGCAACGCGAATCCAGGTATCGCGCAACGAAAGCGAGCGGCTGCGCTTCTGGTCCGGCCGCAAGAACGCGTTTCCGGCCGCCGGGCGCATTTCCGCCGACTATTACTGCATGGACGGCACCGTGCCGCGCCGCGCGATCGGCCCCTTGCTCGCGCGCATCGAGCAACTCGAGACGCGCTACGGGCTGCGCTGCATCAACGTGTTCCATGCCGGCGACGGCAACATGCATCCGCTGATCCTCTACAACGCGAACGATCCGGACGAGCTGCACCGTGCCGAACAGTTCGGCGCGGAAATCCTCGAATGCTGCGTGGAATTCGGCGGCAGCGTGACCGGCGAGCACGGCGTCGGCATCGAAAAGCTCAATTCGATGTGCGTACAGTTCTCGCCGCAGGAGCGCGATGCGTTCTTCGCGGTCAAGCGCGCGTTCGATCCGGCCGGGCTGCTCAATCCCGACAAGGGCATCCCGACCCGCGCGCGTTGCGCCGAGTACGGCCGCCAGCACGTGCGCGGGGGGCTGCTGCCGCACCCCGACCTGCCGCGCTTCTGAGCGCCGCGCAGTCGCGGGGCCCGTGCCGGCCGCGCGCGTGGCGGCGGCATGCCTTCGTCATACGGGGCTTAGGGATAGTCGCGATGTGGATTCGCGCCACCCCGGTACAATCGACCGGACAACAACGAGGCAGCAACAGAACATGGAAGAGGACGACATCGTCGCCGGATGGGCCGAGCGCATCCGTGCCGCCAGTGCCGACGGCCGGCCGCTGCGGATTCGCGGCGGCGGCACCAAGGACTGGTACGGCCAGGCGCTGGACGGCGAAATACTCGACACGCGCTCGTTTCAGGGCATCGTGTCGTACGACCCGGCCGAGCTCGTCGTCACGGTCCGCGCGGGCACGCCGCTCGCGCAGCTTGAAACCGTCCTCGCCGAGCACGGCCAGATGCTGGCGTTCGAGCCGCCGCATTTCGGCCGCGCGGCCACCGTCGGCGGCTGCATCGCGGCGGGCCTCGCCGGCCCGCGCCGCGCGACCTGCGGCGCGCCGCGCGATTTCGTGCTCGGCGTCACGCTGATGAACGGGCGCGGCGAAGTGCTGCGCTTCGGCGGGCAAGTCGTGAAGAACGTCGCCGGCTACGACGTGTCGCGGCTGATGGCCGGCGCGCTCGGCACGCTCGGGCTGATGCTCGACCTGTCGATCAAGGTGCTGCCGGTGCCGGTCGCCGAAGTCACGCTGAAGTTCGAGATGACCGCGACCGACGCGGTGCGCAAGCTCAACGAATGGGGCGGCCATCCGCTGCCGGTCAGCGCGAGCGCCTGGCGCAACGGCACGCTGGTGCTGCGGCTGTCGGGCGCCGAGGCCGCCGTGAAATCGGCGAAGACGCTGCTCGGCGGAGAAGTCGTCGACGCGGTCGAGGCCGAGCGCTTCTGGGCCGGCCTGCGCGAGCATACCGATCCGTTCTTCAACGGCATTCCGCCCGGCTATGCGCTGTGGCGCCTCGCGCTGCCGTCGATCACCGAACCGATGCACCTGCCCGGCACCCAGCTGATGGAATGGGGCGGTGCGCAGCGCTGGTGGATCACCGACGCCGACGCGCAGACGGTGCGCATGAGCGCGAAGCAGGCCGGCGGCCATGCGACGCTGTTCCGCGCGGGCGAATCCTACGACCGCAGCGCGGGCGTGTTCACGCCGCTGCCCGCGCCGCTGATGAAGATTCACCGCGGGCTGAAGACGGCGTTCGATCCCGCGCGCATCTTCAACCGCGGCCGGCTCTACCCCGATCTCTGAGGGCTCGATGCAAACGAACCTCGCCGATTTCATCCGCAATACGCCCGACGGCGACGAGGCCGACGCGATCCTGCGCAAGTGCGTGCATTGCGGCTTCTGCACCGCGACGTGCCCGACCTACCAACTGCTCGGCGACGAACTCGACGGCCCGCGCGGCCGCATCTACCTGATCAAGCAGATGGTCGAAGGCGCGCCCGTCACGCGCAGCACGCAGCAGCACCTCGACCGCTGCCTCACCTGCCGCAGCTGCGAGACGACCTGCCCGTCGGGTGTCCAGTACGGCCGGCTCGTCGAGATCGGCCGCAAGCACGTCGAGGCGCAAGTGCAGCGCCCCGTGCAGCAGCGGCTCGTGCGCCGCATGCTCGCGAGCCTCGTGCCGAACGAGGCGCTGTTCTCGCCGATCATGCGGCTCGGCCAGCACGTGCGGCCGCTCTTGCCGAAACGGCTGCGCGACAAGGTGCCGCCGCGCACGCGGCTGCTCGAATGGCCGCAGCGCACGCATCCGCGCAAGATGCTGATGCTCGCCGGCTGCGTGCAGCCGTCGATGCTGCCGAACATCAACATCGCGACCGCGCGCGTGCTCGATGCGCTCGGCGTCGAGACGATCGTCGCACCCGACGCGGGGTGCTGCGGCGCGATCCGCCTGCACCTGAACTATCACGACGAAGCGCTCGACGACGCGCGCCGCAACATCGACGCGTGGTGGCCGTACGTCGAGCAAGGCGCCGAGGCAATCGTGATGAACGCATCGGGCTGCGGCGCGACGGTGCTCGAATACGCGCACCTGCTGCGCGACGATCCGGCGTATGCGGAGAAGGCGCAGCGCATCGTCGCGCTGACGCGCGACATCTCCGACGTCCTGCTCGCGTTCGAGGCCGAGCTCTCGACGCTCGCGCGGCGCCGCGCGATCCATACCGTCGCGTATCACCCGCCGTGCACGCTGCAGCACGGCCAGCAGTCGCGCGGCAAGGTCGAGCGCCTGCTCGAGACGCTCGGCATCGACGTGCGGCTGCCGGCCGACAGTCATCTGTGCTGCGGGTCGGCCGGCACCTATTCGCTGACGCAGCCGTCGCTGTCGTACCGGCTGCGCAAGCAGAAGCTGCTGAAGCTGCAGGCACTTGAGCCGCAGATGATCGTGTCCGGCAACGTCGGCTGCATCGCGCACCTGCAAAGCGGCACGCAGATTCCGGTCACGCACTGGATTCAGCTCGTCGAGCATCTGCTGTACGGCTAGCGCGGCACCTGCGGCGGCGTCCGTATAATGAGCGAATCGAAGCGGCGCGTGCCGTGCCGCATTCGTCACCGTACTCGCCGCCGTAATCGCTTCCCCGTGCCTGCTTCCGTGCCCGTCATGTCCGACTTCGCCGCCCGTCTCGATTCCGTTCACCGCCGCATCGCCGACGCCGCCCGCGCGGCCGGCCGCGATCCCGCCACCGTCTCGCTGCTCGCCGTGTCGAAGACGTTTCCCGCCGACGACGTGCGCGCCGCGCATGCGGCCGGACAACGCGCGTTCGGCGAGAACTACGTGCAGGAATCGATCGACAAGATCGACGCGCTCGCCGATCTGCGCGCGGACCTCGAATGGCATTTCATCGGGCCGCTGCAATCGAACAAGACGCGCCCGGTCGCCGAACGGTTCGACTGGGTCCATTCGGTCGACCGGCTGAAGATCGCGCAGCGCCTCGCCGAACAGCGCCCCGCGCACCTGCCGCCGCTCAACGTGTGCGTGCAGGTGAACATCAGCGGCGAGGCGTCGAAGAGCGGCGTCGCGCCGGCCGACGTGGCCGACGTCGCGCGCGCGGTCGCCGCGCTGCCGGCGCTGCGGCTGCGCGGCCTGATGGCGATTCCCGAACCGGCCGGCGATACCGACGCGCAACGCGTGCCACATCGCGCGCTGCGCGCGCTGTTCGATGCATTGCGCGCCGAGGGCCTGCCGCTCGACACGTTGTCGATGGGCATGTCCGCCGATCTCGAAGCCGCGGTGCTCGAAGGCGCGACGATCGTGCGCGTCGGCACCGCGATCTTCGGCGCGCGCGACTATTCGCACTGAGCGCTGCCCTTTTCCGCCTTTCCGTTCACTCATCTGCTCAATCGGACATCATGAAAATCGCATTCATCGGCGGCGGCAACATGGCCGCGGCCCTCATCGGCGGCCTGATCAAGCGCGGCGTCGCCGCTGACGGCCTGTATGCCATCGACGTCAACGAGGACGCCCGCGCGCGCACGGCGCAGCAGTTCGGCATCCGCACCGGCGCGGCCATCGACGCGACGCTCGCGGACTACGACGCGATCGTGCTCGCGGTGAAACCGCAGGTGCTGAAGGACGTTGCGCAGGCGCTCGCGCCGCATTTGAAATCGCAGCTCGTGATCAGCATTGCGGCGGGCATCCGCGGCACCGACCTCGCCCGCTGGCTCGGCGACTACGCGCGCGTCGTGCGCACGATGCCGAACACGCCCGCGCTGGTCGGCATGGGCGTGACGGGTCTCGCCGCGCTGCCGGGCGTCGACGCGGCCGGTCGCGAGCTCGCGTCGAACGTGCTCGGCGCGGTCGGCGAGATCGTGTGGTTCGACGACGAAGCGCAGCTCGATGCGGTCACGGCGATCTCGGGCAGCGGCCCGGCCTACGTGTTCTATTTCATCGAAGCGCTGCAGGAAGCCGCGCGCCGCCTCGGCATGAACGACGAACAGGGCCGCGCGCTTGCGGTCGCAACGTTCGCGGGCGCCGCGCAACTCGCCGCGCAATCGGGCGAGCCGGCAAGCGTGCTGCGCGAGCGCGTGACGTCGAAGGGCGGCACGACGGCCGCCGCGCTCGCGTCGTTCGACGCGCAGGGCGTGAAGGAAGCGATCGTGCGCGGCGCGCTCGCAGCCGAGGCACGCGCGAAGGAAATGGGCGACGAGCTCGGCCGCGCATAAGCGCCGCGACCGCCGCCGGGTTTCCGGCACCGGCAACAAAAAAGCGGCCTCGGCCGCTTTTTTGCTGGCATCGCGCATCGGCGCGCGGTCGCGTCAGTTCCCGGCCGCACCCGCCAGCAGGTAATGCGCTGCGATTCCCGCGAACAGCACGCCGCCAAGCCAGTTGTTGTGCCGGAACGCCGCGAAGCACGGCATCCGCTCGCGCCCCTTGATCAGCGTGTAGTGATACAGCGCGCAGCCGACCGCCGCCGCCCAGCCGGCCCAGTACGCGAGACCGAAGCCGAGCGTCACGCCGATCCATACGTAGATGCCGAGCGTCACCGCATAGCACGCCATCACGGCCGCGACGTCGAAGCGGCCGAACGTCAGCGCGGACGTGCGAATGCCGATCTTGATGTCGTCGTCGCGGTCGACCATCGCGTATTCGGTGTCGTACGCGACCGACCAGAAGATGTTCGCGATCAGCATCACCCATGCGAGCATCGGCACCGTGTCCTGGACGGCCGCGAACGCCATCGGGATGCCGAAGCCGAACGCGATGCCGAGATATGCCTGCGGAATCGCGAAGAATCGCTTCATGAACGGATACGAACCGGCGACGAACAAGGCGACGACCGACAACTCCTTCGTCAGCGTGTTGAGCGGCAGGATCAGCAGGAACGCGATGAACGACAGCACCACCGCGATCGCGACAGCTTCCCATGCGCGGATCTTGCCCGACGTCAGCGGCCGGTCGGCCGTGCGCTTCACGTGACGGTCGAAATCGCGATCGGCATAGTCGTTCATCGCGCAGCCGGCCGAGCGCATCAGCAGCGTGCCGAGCGCGAAGATCACGAGCAGCGGCCAGCGCGGATGGCCGTCCGATGCGATCCACAGTGCGTTGAGCGTCGGCCAGAGCAGCAGCAGGCTGCCGATCGGCTTGTCCATCCGGACGAGCCGCAGATACAGGGGAAAGCGGGCAAGCATGGCGAAGCACCGGGAAGATAATCCCGGCATTTTAGAGCCGAGGCACGGTTCGCGTCATGTCGGGATGGCCCGCGCCCGCGTGCCGCGGTACGCGCGTCGGCCACGCCGGCCCGCTGCAAGCGGCCGAAGCAGTCCCGCCCGCAAATCAAGGGACAGATGCGCGGCAAACATGCACCGGCGGCCAAGGCAGGATTCGATCCGATGCAGGCGACCCGGCCCCGATTTGAGGTCGGACTGCCCGCCGATGCCGGCCGCGCGGCGGGCGACCGGTCGCGTCGAACTTACGCGAGCAGCGACCGCAGCATCCACGCGGTCTTTTCATGCGTCTGCAGGCGCTGTGTCAGCAGGTCGGCGGTCGGCTCGTCGCTCGCCGCGTCGGCGATCGGGAAGATTTCGCGCGCCGTGCGCACGACCGTCTCGTGCCCTTCCACGAGCTGACGGATCATCTCTTCGGCCGCCGGCACGCCGTTCGCTTCCGGCACCGACGACAGCTTCGCGAAATCCGCGAAGGTACCCGGCGCGACGACGCCGAGCGTGCGAATGCGCTCGGCGACCGAGTCGACCGCGAGCCACAGTTCGTTGTACTGCTCTTCGAACATCAGGTGTAGCGTGTTGAACATCGGACCCGTGACGTTCCAGTGGAAATTGTGGGTCTTCAGGTAAAGCGAGAACGTATCGGCAAGCAGGCGCGACAGGCCGTCCGCGATTTTCCTGCGATCCTTGTCGCTGATGCCGATGTTGATCTGCGTGGCGTTGCCTTTCCTGGCCATCTTCGGAACTCCTCATTCGAAATGTTGAAGCGGAGAAAATGCGTCGAGCAATTCGCATACCGCGTCGCACGGCATCCGTTCACGCCTCGCCGGTCCGGTGCGGCGAGCGATTCGCGCGCTCAGCCGCCGGCGCCCGACACGAGCGGCGCGAGCGCGTGCAGCGCCTGCGCGACCAGCTCGGCCGCACCGCCGACGACGATCGCGAAACCGACGATACGCCGCGCCCACTCGGCCGGCGTGAACGCGGTGCGCATGTTCAGCATCATTTGCGTCATGATCGTCACTCCTTCGACACGATCCTTGAAGAAAAAACGGCCGGTCGTGCGACCGGCCGTTTCACGTTACAGCGAAACTGCGTTACCGCATCGCGACATTCACGCGAGGTCGAAGCGGTCGAGGTTCATCACCTTGTTCCAGGCCGCGACGAAATCCCGCACGAACTTCTCGTTCGCGTCCGCGCTGCCGTACACCTCGGCCAGCGCACGCAACTGCGAGTGCGAACCGAAGATCAGGTCGACGCGCGTACCCGTCCACTTGACCTGGCCCGACGCACGATCGCGCCCTTCGAACACGTCGTTCGCGGCCGACACCGGCTTCCACTCCGTGCCCATGTCGAGCAGGTTCACGAAGAAGTCGTTGGTCAGCGAGCCCGGACGATCGGTGAACACGCCGTGCGTTGAGTCACCGACGTTCGCGCCGAGCACACGCAGGCCGCCGACGAGCACCGTCAGCTCCGGCCCGCTCAGCGTCAGCAGCTGGGCCTTGTCGACCAGCAGTGCCTCGGCCGGCGTCTTGTACGCGCTCTTCAGGTAGTTGCGGAAACCGTCCGCAACCGGCTCGAGCACGGCCATCGCTTCGATATCGGTCTGCTCCTGCGACGCGTCCATCCGGCCCGGTGCAAACGGCACCGTCACCGCGACACCCGCGTTCTTCGCGGCCTGTTCGACGCCGGCCGCACCGGCCAGCACGATCAGGTCGGCGAGCGACACCTTCTTGCCGCCCGTCTGCGCGTCGTTGAACGCCTTCTGCACACCTTCCAGCGTCTCGAGCACCGTCGCAAGCGCGGCCGGCTGGTTCACTTCCCAGTCCTTCTGCGGCGCCAGGCGGATGCGCGCACCGTTCGCGCCGCCGCGCTTGTCCGAACCGCGGAACGTCGAGGCCGACGCCCATGCGGTCGACACGAGCTGCGCGACCGACAGGCCCGATGCAAGCACCTTCGCCTTCAGCGCCGCGACGTCGGCGTCATCGATCAGCTTGTGATCGACAGCCGGGATCGGGTCCTGCCACAGCAGTTGTTCGGCCGGCACTTCCGGGCCGAGATAGCGGGCGCGCGGGCCCATGTCGCGGTGCGTGAGCTTGAACCAGGCGCGCGCGAACGCGTCGGCGAACTCGGCCGGGTTCTCGTAGAAGCGGCGCGAGATCTTCTCGTAGGCCGGGTCGAAACGCAGCGACAGGTCGGTCGTCAGCATCGTCGGGCGATGCTTCTTCGCCGGATCGAACGCATCCGGAATCACCGCGTCGGCGCCCTTCGCGACCCACTGATGCGCGCCGGCCGGGCTCTTCGTCAGTTCCCATTCATAGCTGAACAGGTGCTTGAAGAAGTCGTTGCTCCACTTGGTCGGGGTCGACGTCCACGTGACTTCGAGGCCGCTCGTGATCGCGTCGCGGCCCTTGCCCGATGCGTACGTGCTCTTCCAGCCGAGACCCTGCTGCTCGATGCCGGCCGCTTCCGGTTCCGGACCGACGTTCGATGCGGGGCCCGCGCCGTGCGTCTTGCCGAACGTGTGGCCGCCGGCGATCAGCGCGACCGTCTCTTCGTCGTTCATCGCCATCCGCGCGAACGTCTCGCGGATGTCGCGTGCCGCCGCGACCGGGTCGGGGTTGCCGTCCGGGCCTTCCGGGTTCACGTAGATGAGACCCATCTGCACGGCCGCGAGCGGATTCTCGAGGTCACGGTCGCCCGAGTAACGGCTGTTCGGGCCGCCGCTCAGTTCCAGCCAGATCTTTTCCGAACCCCAGTAGACGTCGTCCGGTTCCCACGTGTCGACGCGGCCGCCGGCGAAGCCGAAAGTCTTGAAGCCCATCGACTCGAGCGCGACGTTGCCGGTCAGGATCATCAGGTCGGCCCACGAGATGTTGCGGCCGTATTTCTGCTTGATCGGCCACAGCAGCCGGCGCGCCTTGTCGAGGTTGCCGTTGTCCGGCCAGCTGTTCAGCGGAGCGAAGCGCTGTTGCCCGCCGCCCGCGCCGCCACGGCCGTCGGCGGTCCGGTACGTGCCGGCGCTGTGCCAGGCCATCCGGATGAACAGGCCGCCGTAGTGGCCGAAGTCGGCCGGCCACCAGTCCTGCGACGTCGTCATCAGCGCCTGCAGGTCGCGCTTCACCGCCGCGAGGTCGAGCTTCTTGAACGCTTCCGCGTAGTCGAAATCCTTGTCCATCGGATCGGACAGCGCCGAGTGCCGATGCAGGATGTTGAGATTGAGCTGGTTCGGCCACCAGTCCTTGTTCGACGTGCCGCCGGCCGCCGTATGGTTGAACGGACATTTCGATTCGGTCGACATGCTTTTTTCTCCTTTACTTGCTCGTAAGCCCCCACTTGCCTGGCGCGGTTCGTGGAGCATTGCGGGGGGATGAAACGGAACAGGTTGGTCCTGTCGTGCTACGGGGTGGCAGGCGGCGTGGCCTTCGATGCGGGCTGCGGGACTTCGGACATGCAATGCTCCCTCATGGCTGAACGGCAGTGAGTCGGGGAACACGGAACCGGCATGCCGCGGCACTCATCCGCCATACACACGGTCCGCCAGATACGCGAACGCAATCGGGCGCAGGCTCCGGGCCGCGGCCCTCGCGCGATTTACGACCTCGTCGCGCGACGGGATGTTCCGCTGCGCGTGCTGCAATACCGACCGCATCATGACATCCTCCTTTGACACCTGCACTCAACGTGCAAATCGGACCGCCGATCCGGTGCAATCCATGGAAAGGATTCTAGGCATTTCTATCGTTTATTTGAATTTGATAAATTTCATCTATTCGATAGGCAAAAATAAACGGGGTCGCGAGACCCCGTTGACTGCCTGCCTCAGATGCACCGCACCCTGCTCAATTCATCGTCGCGGGCATGTCGAGCTTCGCGACGCCCGGCAGATCGCACGCGGCGATCGCCTCGCTGATCGCGTCGATCGCCGGCATCCGCGTGAAGCTCTTGCGCCACACCAGCACGACGCGGCGATCCGGCACCGGCTCGTTGAACGGCACGTACGACAGCAACTCGGCGTCGGGACCGTTCGCGCGCGGGCCGATCTCGGCGACCGACATCCGCGGCAGCACCGTGATGCCGACACCGCTCGCGACCATATGGCGAATCGTTTCGAGCGACGAGCCTTCGAAGGTCTTCTGGATACCGTCGGCCGTCTGCGAGAAGCGCATCAGTTCCGGGCACACGCCGAGCACGTGGTCGCGGAAGCAGTGACCGTTGCCGAGCAGCAGCATGGTTTCCTGCTTCAGATCCTCGGCATCGATCTCGTTGCGCTTCTCCCACGGATGGCCGGCCGGCAGCGCGACGACGAACGGCTCGTCGTACAGCGGCCGCACCATCAGGCCGGTTTCGGGGAACGGCAGCGCCATGATCGCGGCGTCGATTTCGCCCTGCTTCAGCAGTTCGAGCAGCTTCAGCGTGTAATTCTCCTGCAGCATCAGCGGCATCTGCGGCACGCGCTGGATCATCTGCTTGACGAGCGTCGGCAGCAGGTACGGCCCGATCGTGTAGATCACGCCGAGCCGGAACGGGCCGACGAGCGGGTCCTTGCCCTGCTTCGCGATCTCCTTGATCGCGAAGGTCTGCTCGAGCACGCGCTGCGCCTGCGTGACGATCTGGTCGCCGATCGGGGTCACGCTCACTTCGCTCGCGCCGCGCTCGAAAATCTGCACGTTGAGCTCGTCTTCCAGCTTCTTGATCGCCACCGATAGCGTCGGCTGGCTCACGAAGCATGCTTCGGCCGCGCGACCGAAATGCCGCTCGCGCGCGACCGCGACGATGTACTTCAATTCAGTCAGGGTCATTGTGGGTCAATCAGGGATATACAGGCGATAGGTTTAATTTATACACCCGTTGGCACCGATTCGCCAAGTTTCTCTGCATCGCGATGCGCCGAATCGCCGCCGAATGGCGGTTTTAAATCCGTCCCCGAATGCGCGAATCAGGCCTTCAGGTACTGCTCCCGCGCGCCGAGCCAGCGCGCGAGATGCTGCGTGACCACGTCGGGATACGCGGCGATCAGTCGCGCTGCCGCATCGCGGGCCGGGTCGATCAGCCAGCCGTCGGTCTCGAGGTTCGCGAAGCGCAGCATCGCGGCGCCGGACTGGCGCGCGCCGAGGAATTCGCCGGGGCCGCGGATTTCGAGGTCGCGCCGCGCGATCTCGAAGCCGTCGGTCGTCTCACGCATCGTCTTCAGCCGCTCGCGGCCGGTCAGCGACAGCGGGCCCGTATAAAGCAGCACGCAGACCGACGCCGCGGTGCCGCGCCCGACGCGGCCGCGCAACTGATGCAGCTGCGCGAGGCCGAAGCGCTCCGCGTGCTCGATCACCATCAGCGACGCGTTCGGCACGTCGACGCCGACCTCGATCACGGTCGTCGCGACGAGCAACTGCACCTCGTTGCGCGTGAAGGCTTCCATCACGGCCGCCTTGTCGGCCGGCGACAGCCGCCCGTGCACGAGCCCGACCTTCAGCTCGGGCAACGCCTCGGCCAGCGTCTCGTAAGTCTCGACGGCCGTCTGCAGCTGCAGCGTCTCGCTCTCCTCGATCAGCGGACACACCCAGTACACCTGGCGGCCGGTCAGCGCGGCCTCACGCACGCGGGCAATCACCTCTTCGCGCCGCGCATCGCCGACGAGGCGCGTCAACACCGGCGTGCGGCCCGGCGGCAGCTCGTCGATCGTCGACACCTCGAGATCCGCGTAATACGTCATCGCGAGCGTGCGCGGAATCGGCGTGGCCGACATCATCAGCTGGTGCGGCTGGAAATCGCGCGCGCCGTTGGCCGCGTTCGCAGCCTTCGCGCGCAGCGCGAGACGCTGCTCGACGCCGAAACGGTGCTGCTCGTCGACGATCACGAGGCCGAGCCGCGCGAATTCGACCGTGTCCTGGATGATCGCGTGCGTGCCGATCACGAGCTGCGCGGTGCCGAGCGCCGCGGCTTCGATCGCCGCGCGCTTCTCCTTCGCCTTCAGGCTGCCCGCGAGCCATGCGACCGAGACGCCGAGCGGTTCGAGCCACGCGCGCAGCTTGCGTGCGTGCTGCTCCGCGAGGATTTCGGTCGGCGCCATCAGCGCGGCCTGGTAGCCGGCGTCGATCGCCTGCGTGGCCGCCAGCGCCGCGACGACCGTCTTGCCGCTGCCGACGTCGCCCTGCAGCAGCCGCTGCATCGGATGCGCGAGCGTGAGGTCGTGCGCGATCTCGTCGACGACGCGCGACTGCGCGCCCGTCAGCGTGAACGGCAGCGCCGCGTAGAGGCGCGTCGTCAGCGCGTCGGCATCGGCCGCGGTGCGGCGCGGCATCGCGGGCGCCGCGCGCGTGCGGCGCTCCTCGTGCGCACGCTTGAGCGACAGCTGCTGCGCGAGCAGCTCCTCGAACTTGATACGCGTCCACGCCGGATGCGAGCCGTCCATCAGCGCGGCTTCATCGGAATCGACAGCCGGGTGGTGCAGGATCCGCACGGCCTGCGCGAGCGTCGGCACGCCGAGCGGCTTCAGGTAGTCGCGTTCGATCTCCGGCGGCAGCAGCTCGGGCAGCGGCGTGCGCTCGACCGCGTTCTCGATCGCCTTGCGCAGATACGCCTGCGACACGCCGGCCGTGCTCGGATAGACGGGCGTGAGCACCTGCGGCAGCGGCGCATCGGCTTCGACGACGCGCACGGCCGGATGCACCATCTCCATTCCGAAGAAGCCGCCGCGCACGTCGCCGCGCACGCGCAGCCGCTGGCCGACGGCCATCTGCTTGACCTGCGAGCCGTAGAAATTGAGAAAGCGCAGCACGAGCTGCTCGCCGTCGTCGTCCTGGATCTTGACGACGAGCTGGCGCCGCGGCCGGTATGCGACTTCGTTGTCGAACACCACGCCCTCGGTCTGCGCGATGCCGCCCGGCAGCAGTTCGCCGATCGGCGTGAGCGTGGTTTCGTCCTCGTAGCGCATCGGCAGATGCAGCACGAGATCGATCGAGCGCGTGAGGCCGAGCTTCGCGAGCTTGTCGGCGGTCTTCACGGCGGCGGTCTTCACGGGTTTGTCGGCGGCCGGCTTCTTCTTGCGCTTCGCGCCGGACGTGCCGGCCGCCCCCACCTCGTCGCCGTCCGCGCCCGGATCGACGTCGGGCGCGGCGGCGGCCGGCTGCGCGAGCCGCCCGTCGGCGCCGCGCTTCGGGCCCGCGCGGCGCGGCGCGCCGCCGCGCGGCTCCGCGCTTTGCGCGGGTAACGCGGCATCGTCCGCGTCAAACGGATCGGCGGAATCGGCAACGGCGGCGGAGGAACGGCGTGGTGACACTGGCATCGGATCGTCTGGGTGCTTCGCAAGGCAAGTACAATAGCGGCTTTCACGTCGTCCGAACGAACGACGCCGGCCAGGCCGCGCATCCCGCCATCATAGCGGCTCGCGCGCCCCATTCATGCGTTTCCGCCCTGTCGGCGGCGCCCGCCGCCCGTTTCGAACCAGCCCGCATGTTCACGCTTTCCGATTTCGATTTCAATCTGCCCCCCGAGCTGATTGCGCAGACCGCACTGCCCGACCGCACCGCGAGCCGCCTGCTCGAGGTCGATGGCACCGTCGAGCCCGCGCGCCTCGTCGACCGCCGCTTCGCCGAGCTGCCGTCGTGTATCGCGCCCGGCGACCTGCTCGTGTTCAACGATACCAAGGTGCTGAAGGCGCGTTTCTTCGGCCAGAAGGCCAGCGGCGGCAAGATCGAGGTGCTGATCGAGCGCGTGACGGGGACGCACACCGCGCTCGCGCAGATCCGCGCGAGCAAGTCGCCGGGCGCCGGCACGACGCTGCGTCTCGCCGACGCGTTCGACGTGACGGTCGGCGAGCGCGTCGAGCCGTTCTTCACGCTGCATTTCCCGGAGCCGTGCCTCGCGCTGATCGAGCAGCACGGCCGCCTGCCGCTGCCGCCGTACATCGAGCACGACGCCGACGCGAACGACGAGACGCGCTACCAGACCGTCTATGCGAGCAACCCGGGCGCGGTCGCGGCGCCCACGGCCGGGCTCCATTTCGACCAGCCGCTGCTCGAGAAGCTCGACGCGATGGGCGTCGAGCGCGCGACGCTGACGCTGCACGTGGGCGCCGGCACGTTCCAGCCGGTGCGCGTCGAGAACATCGCCGAGCACCGGATGCACAGCGAGTGGTACGACCTGCCGCAATCGCTCGTCGACAAGATCGCCGCGACCCGCGCGCGCGGCGGCAACGTGATCGCGGTCGGCACGACGTCGATGCGCGCGCTCGAAGCCGCGGCGCGCAGCGCCGACGAAGCGGGCCGCCCGCTCGCGGCGACGCAGGCCGAGACCGACATCTTCATCACGCCGGGCTACCGTTTCCGCGTCGTCGACCGGCTCGTGACGAACTTCCACCTGCCGAAGTCGACGCTGCTGATGCTGGTGTCGGCGTTCGCGGGCGTCGAGACGATCCGCGCCGCGTACCGGCACGCGATCGACGAACGCTACCGCTTCTTCAGCTACGGCGATGCGATGCTGCTCACGCGGCGCGACACGCCGGAGACGCCGCGCGCGTGAGCGCGGCAGGTGCGAAGACGCACCGGCCCGCGACCGCGCAGCCGCCGTTGCACCCGTTGTCCCGCTGCGCGCGCTCCGATGGCGCGCGCCCCGCTTTTCCCAGCCGCCGGCTTGCCGGCGGCGTTTCCAACATGCGCCGGACTTGCGATCCGGAGTCAGCGCTTCAGCGCATACTCCGGTCCCATGCAAGGCTTCTCCGGTGGCAAGGAGAATGACGCGATGACCGAAGGTTCATCCCACGATACGCACGCTCCCGTGCAGGACCGCCCGGCCAACGGGCTCGAATTCGAACTGCTGACGACCGACGGCCATGCGCGCCGCGGCCGCGTGAAGCTCAACCACGGCGTGGTCGAGACGCCGATCTTCATGCCGGTCGGCACGTACGGCACCGTGAAGGCGATCCAGCCGCGCGAGCTGCACGAGATCAAGGCGCAGATCATCCTCGGCAACACGTTCCACCTGTGGCTGCGCCCCGGCCTCGAGACGATCGACGCGCACGGCGGCCTGCACGGCTTCATGGGCTGGAACAAGCCGATCCTGACCGACTCGGGCGGCTTCCAGGTGTTCTCGCTCGGCGACCTGCGCAAGATCACCGAGGACGGCGTGACGTTCGCATCGCCGATCAACGGCGACAAGCTGTTCCTGTCGCCGGAAGTGTCGATGCAGATCCAGAAGGTGCTGAACTCCGACATCGTGATGCAGTTCGACGAATGCACGCCGTACGCAACCAACGGCGTGCCGACCACGCACAAGGAAGCGGCCGACTCGATGCGCATGTCCCTGCGCTGGGCGAAACGCTCGCTCGACGAGTTCGACCGGCTCGGCAACCCGAACGCGCTGTTCGGGATCGTCCAGGGCGGGATGTTCGAGGACCTGCGCGACGAGTCGCTCGCGGGCCTGTCGGAGCTCGGCTTCCACGGCCTCGCGATCGGCGGGCTGTCGGTCGGCGAGCCGAAGGAAGACATGATGCGCGTGCTGCGGCACGTCGGCCCGAAGCTGCCGGCCAACAAGCCGCACTACCTGATGGGCGTCGGCACGCCGGAGGATCTGGTCGAGGGCGTCGCGAACGGCGTCGACATGTTCGACTGCGTGATGCCGACCCGCAACGCACGCAACGGCTGGCTCTTCACGCGCTTCGGCGACGTGAAGATCCGCAACGCGACGCACAAGAATTCGCTGAAGCCGCTCGACGCGAGCTGCACGTGCTACACGTGCCAGAACTTTTCTCGCGGCTACCTGCACCACCTGCACCGCGTCGGCGAAATCCTCGGCGCGCAGCTCAACACGATCCACAACCTGCACTACTACCTGCAGCTGATGAGCGAGATCCGCGACGCGATCGAGACCCATACGTTCGACGCGTTCCGCCAGCGCTTCGCGGAGGATCGCGCGAGAGGGGTCGACTGACCGGGCGGCGGCCCGCAAGCTGCCCGCACCGCGCCACGTCACATAAGACATGTACTAAATATCGCGTCCCGACCGCCGGTCGCGGCCGCCGAATATTACAATTACCTTTCCAAACGAGCAGCAACGGTGCCGTTTCATGCTTTAACAGCTTGATCCGAAAGCGCATTTGCTGCGCCGTTTGCACATGGGGCCGGTGGTAGAATAACCGGCTTAATTTTCGATCTTCCCCTACGGAGAGACCAACGTGCCGTTCATTTCCAATGCCTTCGCGCAAGGTGCCGGTGGCGCCGAATCGAGCCTGATGAGCTTCCTGCCGCTCATCCTGATGTTCGCGGTGCTGTACTTCATCATGATCCGTCCGCAGATGAAGCGCCAGAAGGAACACCGCAACATGCTCGCGGCCATGGCGAAGGGCGACGAAGTCGTCACGAGCGGCGGCCTCGTCGGCAAGGTGACGAAGGTCACCGAAGGCTACATCGGCGTCGAAATCGCCGAAGGCACCGAAATCACCGTGCAGAAGGCTGCCGTCACGACCATTCTGCCGAAGGGCACGATCAAGTCGCTGTAAGGCTTTTACCGAGCGTCCGGCTCCCCGCGTCGTGCCCGCCTGAGAGAGCGGGCCGCCGCGGCGCCGGACGCGACGCTTTCACGCCAACCACCCGTTCGGCCCCCTCATGAATCGTTATCCACTCTGGAAATATGTCGTGATGGTCGTGGCGCTCGCCATCGGCCTTCTGTACACATTGCCCAACTTCTTCGGCGAAGCGCCGGCGGTGCAGGTGTCGAGCGGCAAGGCCACGGTCAAGCTCGACTCGACCACGCTGACCCAGGTCGAATCCGCGCTCGCCTCCGCGCAGATCACGCCGGACGACGTCACCTTCGAGAACACGGCGTCCAACGCGAACATCCGCGTGCGCCTGAAGGACACCGATACGCAGCTGCGCGTCAAGGACCTGCTGCAGAAGTCGCTGAACGCCGATCCGAACGATCCGCAGTACGTCGTCGCACTGAACCTGCAAAGCGCGTCGCCGCGCTGGCTGACCGCGCTGCACGCACTGCCGATGTATCTCGGCCTCGACCTGCGCGGCGGTGTCCACTTCCTGCTCCAGGTCGACATGACGGGCGCGCTCACGAAGAAGCTCGACTCCGACGCGTCCGACGCGCGCACGCTGCTGCGCGACAAGAACATCCGCGACGGCGGCGTGAGTCGCGTCGACCAGTCCGTCGTCGTCAACTTCAGCGACGCGCAGACGGCGGAAGACGCCCGCAAGGTGCTCGCCGCGTCGGTCACCGAACTGCAATGGGCGACCCAGCCCGGCGGCGGCGGCACGCAAGTCGTCGGCACGTTCACGCCGGCCGTGCAGAAGGCCGTCGAGGACGCCGCGCTCAAGCAGAACCTGACGACCCTCCACAACCGCGTGAACGAACTCGGCGTGTCCGAGCCGATCCTGCAGCAGCAAGGCAGCGACCGCATCGTCGTCGAACTGCCGGGCGTGCAGGACACCGCGAAGGCGAAGGACATCATCGGCCGCACCGCGACGCTCGAGGCGCGCCTCGCCGATCCGATCAACACGCACCCGAACCCGAACGACCCCGTGCCGCCGGGCGAGGAGCTGTTCACGCAGGGCAACCAGGCGCCCGTGCTGCTGAAGAAGGACGTGATCTTCACCGGCGACCGCATCATCGATGCGTCGGCCGGCTTCGACGAACATCAGCGTCCGTCGGTCAACATCCGCCTCGACTCGGCGGGCGGCCGCTCGGTGCGCGCGGTGTCGCGCGAGAACATCGGCAAGCCGATGGCGATGGTGCTGTTCGAGAAGGGCAAGGGCGAGGTGCTGACGGTCGCGACGATCCAGTCCGAACTCGGCGACCGCTTCCAGATCACGGGCCAGCCGACGCCGCAGGCCGCGGCCGACCTCGCGCTGCTGCTGCGCGCCGGTTCGCTCGCCGCACCGATGGACATCATCGAGGAACGCACGATCGGCCCGAGCCTCGGCGCGGACAACATCAAGATGGGCGTCCACTCGGTGATCTGGGGCTTCTGCGCGATCGCCGTGTTCATGATCGCGTACTACATGCTGTTCGGCGTGATCTCGGTGATCGGCCTGTCGGTGAACCTGCTGCTGCTCGTCGCGGTGCTGTCGCTGATGCAGGCGACGCTGACGCTGCCGGGTATCGCGGCAATCGCGCTCGCGCTCGGCATGGCGATCGACTCGAACGTGCTGATCAACGAGCGCGTGCGTGAAGAACTGCGCGCCGGCCAGCCGCCGCAGACCGCGATCCAGGCCGGCTACGCGCACGCATGGGCGACGATTCTCGACTCGAACGTCACGACGCTGATCGCCGGCCTCGCGCTGCTCGCCTTCGGCTCGGGCCCGGTTCGCGCGTTCGCGATCGTGCACTGCCTCGGCATCCTGACGTCGATGTTCTCCGCGGTGTTCTTCTCGCGCGGGATCGTCAACCTCTGGTACGGCGGCCGCAAGAAGCTGAAGTCGCTCGCGATCGGCCAGGTGTGGAAGCCGGAAGGCGCCACGGCCGGTGCCTCGTTCGCCGCGGCCGACGAATCGACCGACACCGCGCGCGCCGCGAAGCTCGCCGCACCCGCGAAGGGCAACGCACCGCGTGCCGGCAAGCCGCAGCTGCGCAACCGCGCGCAGCAAGGCGTGTCGCCGAAGAAACCGGGCTCGACCCAATAAGGCCCCGGAGACGAAGCCATGGAATTTTTCCGCATCCGTAAAGACATTCCGTTCATGCGGCACGCGCTGGTGTTCAACGTGATCTCGCTGGTCACGTTCCTCGCCGCCGTGTTCTTTCTGTTCCACCGCGGGCTGCACCTGTCCGTCGAATTCACCGGCGGCACGGTGATCGAGGTGCAGTACCAGCAGGCCGCACAGCTCGAACCCGTGCGCGACACGCTCGGCAAGCTCGGCTACGCCGACGCGCAGGTGCAGAACTTCGGCACGTCGCGCAACGTGCTGATCCGCCTGCAGCTGAAGGAAGGCCTCACGTCCGCGCAGCAGAGCGACCAGGTCATGACTGCGCTGAAGGCGCAGAGCCCCGACGTGACGCTGCAGCGCGTCGAGTTCGTCGGTCCGCAGGTCGGCCGCGAGCTCGCGACCGACGGTCTCCTCGCGCTCGCGTGCGTGGTGATCGGCATCGTGATCTACCTGTCGATCCGCTTCGAATGGAAGTACGCGGTCGCCGGCATCATCGCGAACCTGCACGACGTCGTGATCATTCTCGGCTTCTTCGCGTTCTTCCAGTGGGAGTTCTCGCTGGCGGTGCTCGCGGCGATCCTCGCGGTGCTCGGCTACTCGGTCAACGAGTCGGTCGTCATCTTCGACCGGATCCGCGAAACGTTCCGCCGCGAACGCAAGATGAGCGTGTCGGAAGTGATCAACCACGCGATCACGACCACGATGTCGCGGACGATCATCACGCACACGTCGACGGAAATGATGGTGTTGTCGATGTTCTTCTTCGGCGGCCCGACGCTGCACTACTTCGCGCTCGCGCTGACGGTCGGCATCATGTTCGGCATCTACTCGTCGGTGTTCGTCGCGGGCTCGCTCGCGATGTGGCTCGGCATCAAGCGCGAAGACCTGATCAAGGAAAAGAAGACGGCGCACGATCCGGACGATCCGAACGCGGGCGCGCAGGTTTAAGCGCCGCGTCGTTTCGGCGGATACCAGAAGGCCGGTCCTGTTGGACCGGCCTTTTTTCATGCGCGAGCCGCGTCCGCGTCATCCGGCGCGGCCGCACGGACCGTCGGCTACAATCGCTTCACCATCCCGCCCCGCCACCCGTCGAAGCCGCGGTCCCTCATGATGCCTGCCTCGCGTGTCGTTCATCGCATCGTCGCCTGGAGCACCGGTGCCGCCGCCGCGGCTGCGTTCGTTGCATGCGCATCGGCCGCCCGCGCGCAATCCGCGTCCGCCCAGCACGCTGCTGCTGCGACGGCGGCGTCACAACCGTCACCCTGCCCGCCCGACTGGGAACCGCAGCTCTGCGAACTGAAGGCTGCGGTCGAAGTGCTGAAGAAGCAGCACCTGACCGACGTCGACATCGGCGCGTTGCTCGACGCCACCGTGCACGACGGAATCAAGACGCTGCCGTATGCGCGCTTCTTCAACGCAAAGGAAGAGCAGGAACGGCGCGACGACGAGCGCCGCGCACGCGACGGCACGCCGGGCATCGGCATCGTGTTCGAGACGCGGCCCGACGGGCTGCACATCATCGACGTGATCCCGGACGCGCCCGCCGAACAGGCCGGCGTGCGGCCCGACGATCTCGTCGTCGCGATGAACGACCGGAGCGTCATCGGCATCGACAGCGGCGAGGTCGTGAAACTCGCGAAGGGCGACGCGGGCGTGCCGCTGAAGCTTACGGTCCGGCGTGGTCCGAACCCTGCGACGCTGACCTTCGCGCCGGTCCGCGCGATCGTCCGGCCACACCCGGCGACCGCAAGGCGGCTCGCCGGCGACATCCTGTACACACGGCTGTCGAGCTTCCCGGAGCCGGCGGTCGGCAACTATATCGACGCGGTGCAGGCGCCGCGCCGCGCGGGGCCGCCGGTGAAAGGCGTGATCCTCGACCTGCGCATCAACGGCGGCGGCGCGCTGAATGCGGCGATCGGCATCACCGCGCTGTTCGCCGGGCGCGACCGCACCGCGATGATGACGCTCGAGCGCGACGGCACGAAGCGCCGCCGCTTCACGACCAACTGGCCCGACTACGAACTGCCGGTCATGCACGGCCAGGATCCGCTCGCGCCGCTGCAGGCGGACGACTGGTGGCGCACCGTGCCGCTCGTCGTGCTCGTCGACGGACAGAGCGCGTCGGCCGCCGAAGCGACCGCGGCGGCACTGAAGGATCTCGGCCGCGCGCGGCTGCTCGGGATGCCGACCTACGGAAAGGGGCTCGCGCAGACCGGCGTCGACCTGATCGACGGCACGCGCGTCAATTTCACGTTCGCGCGCAACCTGCGGCCGAACGGCTGCCCGATGGACGGCTATGGCGTCGTGCCGGACTGGCTCGTGCCGCCGCGCCGCGACTCGGACGTCGACGGCGTGCTGCTCTGGTACCGCGAAGTCGATCTCGCCCGCGCGCCGTATGCGGACCGGCTGGCGCCCGATCCGTTCGCGCAGGTCCGCAAGGCACGGCAAACGCTGCGCGAAGCGCGCGTGCGCGAAAAAATCGATACGTCGAAGAGCGCGGCGCTGCCGCAGCGGGAATTCGGCACGGATGCCGACTGGCAGCTCCGGCAGGCGCTTGACGCGCTCGCCGGCCGGCCGGTGCGGACCGTCGCCGCGCCCGCGCAACTGATGCCGGCGCAGCCGGTATGCGAGCGCGGCAGCGACTGACGCGCCGCCGCACGCCCCGCGTCACCGGAAGCCGAACCGCCGGCGCAGCACGACCAGCGCCACGAGGCTCAGCACGGCCGCGAACATCAGGTAGAAGCTCGGCGCGGTCTTCATCCCGGTCGCGCGGATCAGCCACGCGATGATGAACGGCCCGAAGCCGCCGAAGATCGTCACCGCGACGTTATACGCAAGCGACATCCCGGTCGTGCGCGTCTGCACCGGAAACACTTCGGACAGCAGGCCCGGCAGCGCCGCGAAATAACCGGTCATCAGGAACGCGAGCAGCACCTGCAGCGCGATCAGCGTGCCGAAGCCCGGATGCGCGACGAGGTACGCGAACGCCGGATAGATCAGCACGAGGATGCCGACGGCCGGCGCGAGCATCACGCGCACGCGTCCGTACCGATCCGACCAGTGGCCGACGAGCGGCGCGAACGCCATCTGGATCACGCCGACGACGAGGATCGCGGCGAACGCGGCCGACGGCGCAAGGCCGAGCTGCTTCACGCCGTAGGTCGGCATGAACAGCACGAGATAGGTCGCGACGGTGCCGAGCACCACCACGCCCATCGCGGCGACGAGCCGTGCCTTGTGCGACGCGAACGTGTCGCGCAGCGGGCTCGCGGTGCTTTCGGCGGCGAGGAATTCGGGCGTCTCGTCGACCTTCGAGCGGATGTAGTACGCGACGGGCCCGAGCAGCAGCCCGAAGAAGAACGGGATGCGCCAGCCCCACGCGGCCATCTGGTCGGCCGTGAGCTGTGCGTTCAGCACGGTGCCGAAGCCGGCGGCGAGCAGCGTCGTGAGCCCCTGGCTCGCGACCTGCCAGCTTGCGAAGAAGCCGCGCCGGCCCGGCACGTGCTCGGCCAGGAACGCGGTCGCGCTGCCGAATTCGCCGCCGGCCGAGAAACCCTGCATCAGCCGCGCGGCGACGAGGATCAGCGGCGCGGCAACGCCGATCGTCTGGTAGGTCGGCAGCACCGCGATCACCAGCGTGCCGGCCATCATCAACAGGATCGACAGCGTGAGCGCGGCCTTGCGGCCCGCGCGGTCGGCATACGCGCCGAGCACGATCGCGCCGAGCGGGCGCATGAAGAACGACACGCCGAACGTGCCGAGCGTGAGCAGCAGCGACACGGTGTCGTTGCCGGCCGGGAAGAACAGCTTCGAGATCGTCACCGCGAAGAAGCCGTAGACGACGAGGTCGAACCACTCGAGCGCGTTGCCGATCGACGCGGCGACCACCGCGCGCCACACGCGCGGCGACGAGGCAATGGAGCTGGACTGCGTGACGGCGTGCATCGGCGATCTCCTTGTCGTTGTACGTTGTATCCGGCGCGCCGGTTCTCGCGCCGCGAGCTGCGCCGACGATTATAGGCGCGCAAAAAAAACCGCCGCGCCCCCTGAAAACGGGAGCGCGGCGGCTGGCTCGCGACGGGCCGGCGGCGTGACGCGGCGGCCGGCCCGGTCGGGCGCGTTACTGCTGCTTGACGGCTTCGGCCGTGATCAGCAGCTTCGTCTTCATCTTGAAGCCGTACTGCTTGCCGTAGTCGAGGCCGAAATCGTCGCGGCTGAATTCGCCGACCGCGTCGACGCCGCACACTTCGCGCTTGAGCATCGGATGCGGCATGCACTTGAACGAATCGATCTTCAGCGTGACCGGCTTCGTGACGCCGTGCAGCGTCAGGTTACCGACCACCGACACCGGCTTGTCGCCGTCGAACTTGATGGCGCCCTTGTAGTTCGCCTGCGGGAACTTGGAGACGTCGAAGAACTCCGCCGTCTGCAGGTGCTCGTCGAGCTTCGCGCTGCCCGTGTGGATCGACGCGATGTCGGTCGTCACGTCGACCGTACCGGTCTTCGCCGCACGGTCGAGCGTCACGGTGCCGCTCGACTTGTCGAACTTGCCGCGCCAGACCGACAGGCCGCCGAAGTGGTCGGCCTCGAAGCTCGGGTACGTATGGCTCGAGTCGAACTGGTACGTCGCGCTGTCGGCGAATGCCGAGAACGACAGCGAAGCGGCCAGCGCGCCCGCGGCGATGATCAGATGCTTTTTCAAACGCTTTCTCCTTGGAACAGCGCCGCGCCCTCGCGCGGCATTCGGGGTGATGCGACAGCCCGCCGCTTACTTCGTGGCGACGAGATGGAACTTGATCTGCACTTCATCGGCGACGATCGACGTGTCCTTCCACTCGCCGGTGCCGACGTTGAACGCCGAACGCTTGATCGGCAGCACGCCGTCGAAGGTCTGCGTCGCGCCGCTCTGCGTGACCGTGACGGGCACCGTGATGGTCTCGGACTTGCCCTTGATCGTCAGCTTGCCGGTCACGTTGTACTTGTTGCCGCCCGCCGGCGCGATCGCCGACGACGCGAAGGTCGCCTGCGGATACGCCTTCGCGTCGAACCAGTCCTTGCCCGCGACCTGGTCGTTGTACATCTTGTCGCCGAGGTCGAAGCTCGCGATGTCGATCGTCATTTGCGCGCTGCCCTGCGCGGCCTTGGCCGGGTCGAACTTCACCTGCGCGGAGAACTTCTTGAATGCGCCTTCGGTCGGCACGTTCATCTGCTTCGACACGGCGGACACCTTGCTCTTCGCGAGATCGACGTCGGCGTGCGCCGCGGCCGACGCGACAAGTGACACCGCGGCGAACGCGGTCAGCATGGAGCGGGAGAAAGACACTTTCATGGGATCCTTCATTTGGCGGAGGGAAGCATCCGCGACAGCAGGCCGTCGCGGTCCAACAACTGGTGCTTGAACGCCGCGAGCACGTGCATGGCGACGAGCGCAAGCAGAATGTAATTCAAAGACACGTGCAGCGTCTTGAAGGTTTCCTTCAGCGCAGGATCGGGATCGATCAGGCGCGGCAGCGGCACGATGCCGAGATAGACGACCGGGATGTTCGACGCGGAGCTATACAGGTAGCCCGTCACCGGAATCACGATCATCAGCACGTACAGCAGCATGTGCACGCCGTGCGACACCGCACGCTGCCACGCCGGCGTGCCGCCCGGCAGCGGCGGCGGCACGTGGGTCGCGCGCCACAGCACGCGCACGACGGCCAGCGCGAACACCGTCACGCCGATCCACTTGTGCCACGAGAAGTACTTGAGCTTCGTCGGCGTGAAGCCGGGGATGTCGGTCATCACCCAGCCGAGTGCGAAGCCGCAGACGATCAGCAGCGCGATCAGCCAGTGCAGCGCGATCGCGGTGTGCGCGTAGCGTGCCGGCGCGGCCGGCGGCGATTTCGATGCCATCATGGATTCCTCAGTTGAGCGAACGGCTGCGCCGGTAAATTCGTCCGACGCTTGTCAAGGCCGCCATGCTACCGCAACCTTTTGTCATGCGCGGACTCTGAGGACAGGCACGCCAGCCCGCTGTCAGGTTTGCGCCATGTTACCGCCCGGTCACCCGGCAACCGGGCGTTGACACGTCGAAAAAGCCGTTTTGGTAAGATTGGCGCGGGTTCCGGCCCCGTCGACGCGTTCCCCTGCCCGTCGCACTACCGCCTTTTCCATGCAACGACACGACCTGATTGCCTGCCACGAATGCGACGCACTGTTGCATAAACCGCGCCTGAGCGGTCGCGAAATCGCGCGCTGCCCGCGCTGCGACGCGCTGCTCTATCGCAACAGCACCACGCAGATCGAGCGCATCAGCGCGCTTGCGGTCGCGGCGCTCGTCACGTTCGTCATCGCGCAGGCGTTCCCGATCCTCGAAATGGACCTCAACGGCACCCGCGTGCAGACGACGCTGATCGGCGCGATCGACGCGCTGTGGCATCAGGGCATGGAGGCCGTCGGCGTGATGGTGTTCTGCTCGACCGTGCTGTTCCCGCTCGTCGAGATGGCCGCGCTGCTTTACGTGCTGCTGCCGATCCGGCGTGGCGTCGTGCCGCCGGGCCTCAACTTCGTGCTGCGCACGATCCAGCTCGTGCGGCCTTGGGGGATGATCGAGGTGTTCATGCTCGGGATCGTCGTGACGATCGTGAAGATGGTGAGCCTCGCGCGCGTCGTGCCCGACGCCGCGCTGTTCGCGTTCGGCGCGCTCACGCTGATGACCGCCGTCGTGCTGATGTTCGATCCACGCACGCTGTGGGACATCGCCGACGACCTGCGCGCCGGGCGCTCGCCCGCCTCGCCCGACGGCACCGCTCCGCCGCCGCAAGCGCCCCGCCAATGACGATGCCGACCGCCGCCCGCGAGGGCTACGCCAGCTGCCACGCATGCGGGCTCGTGCAGACGATCGACCATCCGCACGCGCACTGCGCGCGCTGCGGCAGCACGCTTCACTTCCGCACGCCGAACAGCATCATGCGCACGTGGGCGCTGCTGATCGCGGCCGCGATCCTCTATATTCCGGCGAACCTGCTGCCGATCATGCGCACGTCGTCGATCGTCGGCTCGCAGGAGGACACGATCATGAGCGGCGTCATCTATTTCTGGACGTCCGGCGACTGGCCGCTCGCGGTCGTCGTGTTCGTCGCCAGCATCCTCGTGCCGATGCTCAAGCTCGGCGTGCTGACGCTCCTCGTCGGCACCGCGCAGCGGCGCACCGTGTGGCGGCCGCTGCAGCGCACGCGCCTGTACCGGATCGTCGAGCGGATCGGCCGCTGGTCGATGCTCGACATCTTCGTCGTGACGCTCACCGTCGCGCTCGTCCATTTCCGTTCGCTCGCCGTCATCACGGCCGGACCCGGCGCGCTCGCGTTCGGCTCGGTCGTCATCCTGACGATGCTCGCGTCGATGCAGTTCGATCCCCGCCTGATCTGGGATCCAGTCGAAACCTCAGGGAAACACCATGAATAGTCCGCAAGGCCCGCAGCAAGACGCGTCCCGGCCGCCCGATCCGGCGATCTCGACGAAAAGCGGCTGGCTGCCGTCGCTCGTCTGGCTCGTGCCGCTGATCGCCGCGCTGATCGGTATCGGCCTCGTGATCAAGTCCGTGCGCGAGCGCGGCCCGGAAGTCTCGATCAGCTTCCACAGCGCGGAAGGGCTCGAGCCGGGCAAGACGCAGGTCAAGTACAAGGACGTCGAGATCGGCATGGTCAAGACGATCAAGCTGTCGAAGGACCTGTCGCGCGTGCTCGTCCAGGTGCAGCTGAAGAAGGAGGCCGAGGACTTCGCGGTCAAGGGCTCGCGCTTCTGGATCGTGCGTCCGCGGGTCGGCGCGACCGGCGTGTCGGGGCTCGGCACGCTGCTGTCAGGCGCGTACATCGGCGTCGATGCCGGCCACGGGCAGGACACGCAAACCGACTTCACCGGCCTCGAGACACCGCCGGCCGTGACCGGCGACCAGAAGGGCACGCAGTACGTGCTGCGCGGCGACTCGCTCGGCTCGGTCGACATCGGCTCGCCCGTCTACTACCGCCGCGTGCCGGTCGGCCAGGTGGTCGGCTTCTCGCTCGACAAGGACGGCACGGGCGTCACGTTCAACGTGTTCGTCAACGCGCCGTACGACCAGTACGTCGGCGTGAACTCGCGCTGGTGGCAAGCGAGCGGCGTCGACCTGCGGCTCGATTCGAGCGGCCTGAAGCTGAACACGCAGTCGCTCGCGACGGTGATCCTCGGCGGCATCGCGTTCCAGACGCCGCCGAACCAGGACAGCGGCGCGACGGCGCCGAACAACACGACCTTCCGCCTCGGCTCCGACGAGACGGACGCGATGCGCGATCCGGACGGCCAGCCGCTGCAGGTCGTGATGAACTTCAACCAGTCGCTGCGCGGGCTCGCGGTAGGCGCGCCGGTCGACTTCCGCGGCATCGTGCTCGGCGAAGTGACGAACATCGGCATCGACTTCGATCCGAAGACGAAGAACTTCCTGATGCCGGTGACGATGAACGTGTATCCGGAGCGGCTCGGCCCGCGCTTCCGCGAAACGATCGAGAGCAAGGGCGAAGCGGGCCGCCGCGAGATCGTCGAGCGCCTCGTCAGGCACGGGCTGCGCGGCCAGCTGCGCACCGGCAACCTGCTGACGAGCCAGTTGTACGTCGCGCTCGACTTCTTCCCGAAGGCGCCGGTCGTGAAGATCGACGCGGCACGCCAGCCGCTCGAGCTGCCGACCGTGCCGAACACGCTCGACGAACTGCAGCTGCAGGTCGCCGACATCGCGAAGAAGCTCGACAAGGTGCCGTTCGACCAGATCGGCGCGAACCTGAACAGCGCGCTGTCGAACGCCGACAAGCTGTTCAAGCAGCTCGACACGCAAGTCGCGCCGGAAGCGCGCGACACGCTGTCGGCCGCGAAGCAGACCTTCTCGACCGCCGAGGCGACGCTGCAGCAGGATTCGCCGCTGCAGTCCGACGTGCGCGGCGCGCTGAAGGAACTCACGCGCACGCTGCAATCGCTGAACGCGCTCGCGGACTATCTGGAGCGCCATCCCGAATCGCTGCTCAAGGGCAAGCCAGGAGATCAATAATGACGACGACACGCGTGAACATCCTCGCGAGCGGCGCGGCGGCAGTCTTCGCCGCGCTCGCGCTCGCCGCGTGCAGCTCGCCGCCCGCGCGGTTCTATACGCTGAGCCCGGCCGACGCTGCCGCGCCCGTACGCACCGCGCCCGCCAACCCGTCGTTCCTGATCGAGGTGCCGTCCGTCGGCGTGCCCGAGCAGGTCGCGAAGAACCAGCTCGTCGTGCAGAAGAACGCCGCGCAGGTCGACGTGCTCGAGCAGGAGCGCTGGGCCGCGCCGCCCGCCGACGAAATCCGCCGCGCGTTGTCCGACGACCTCGCCGCGCAGCTCGGCACGATCGACGTCGCGAATTCCGCGTATCCGGCCGGCGTGCCCGTCTATCGGATCAGCGTGAACGTGCAGCGCTTCGAGTCGTGGCCCGGCAAACGCGCGGCGATCGATGCGGTGTGGAGCGTGCGCGCGCTCGGCACGCAGGCCGTGATGACGTGTCGCACGAGCGTCGCGGAACCGGTCGCCGACGGCTACGACGCGCTCGTCGCGGGCCACCGGCGCGCGCTCGACGTGATCGCATCGCAGGCCGCGTCCGGCGTGCGCGCGATGGCCGCGCGGCGCGGCGCCGCGGTTGCGTCGACCACCTCGACGACCGCATCCGGCAAGGCAACGGCCGCCGCGCCCGCCGTGCCCTGCCCGGCCAGTCCGACACCCGGCGACGACGTGGGCGCGACCGGCAAGTCCGGTGCGTAAGCGCGACGCGCGGGCCGGCGTCCGATAAACGTCGTCGGCATCGATCCGCGTGCGCGCGCGACCGCGCACGCGAACCTGCCGCTCTCGCCGCCCTCGCCGCTTCGGCCGACACTGCTCGGCATCCATCGGCCGGACGGCGGGTTTGCATTGTTTGTCAAAATCTGCCGGAACCGGCACCACGCAACACGGTCGGCTTGCGTTTTCGCGCCCGATTGACGATCCTACGCACTTTCCGGCTCGCGCCGCTCGTCGTGCGCGCCCGCCGGCGGCGATCCGCCCGTCGTGTCCGGTCCGATCGCCGCGTCTCCTGGGGCGCGCATGCGTGTCCGCGTGCACCGCACCGGGGCAGCCGCATCGCGGGTCGCCGTGCGTCGTCCGGCCACCCGGCCAGCCTCACCGTTCTCCCCGGCGCCGCGCCGTGTTCCGGCCGGCATCCCGAACCCGCCCGTCCAGGGCTTTCGCTATTCCGTTTATGTTTCGTTCCCTGACGACCCTGATCAAGAAGTGGCGCGCGTCGCGCAATGCGGGCCACCAGCTCGATGCGCTGCTCGCGCATGCCGACGCGGACGCGCCGTACGCCGAGCGCAGCGAATGGCTGATCGAGCTCGCGCACTGGCTGCGCCGCAACGGCGCGATGCAGGTCGCGCACGACGCGCCGGCCGAACGCGACGCCGACGCGCGCGCATATCCGGCGCACGCGCGGCTGCGCTACCTGTTCCACGTGCTCGACCGCAATCCGGCATGGAAATCACACGCCGCACGCATCCTGCGCGGGATCCTGCGCGAATGCGACGGCATCTCGCTGCTGTGCGACGCGGGCATGCCCGTGCATTCCGGCTTCTTCGGCGCGCTGTTCGAGCGCATCGACACGTCGCTGATCCCGCCCGCGCCGAACCGCCGCGAACTGACGGCGCTGTTCACGCTGATGTTCCCGACGCCCGAAGACGTGCAATGGATCGAGGCGCTGCCCGACGACCTGCTCGCCCGCCTCGCCGAGCTGATCTCATTCGACGTCACCGACGAAGAGCGCCACGAGCCCGGCTCGTTCTCGCGCGACCTGCTCGCCGCCCTGCACAACCTGACCTGCCAGATCAGCTCGACCGGCCTGTCGCAGACGGTGCGCAGCCGCCTGTCCGACGACGACGCACGCAAGCCGCTCGAAACGCAGCCGTTCTATCGGCTCACGCGCGCGATGCTCGCGGTCGAGACCGCGCACGCGGCCGTCGAGGACGGCGGCGACCCGAGCAAGCTGCTGCACGAGGTGAACTACCTGCGCGTGCTGCTCGACGAATGCCGGATCGCCGTCGACGACGTGTTCGCGCACCTGTACCGCAACGGCGTGTCGGTCGACATCGTGTTCCAGGTCGAACGGATGCGCATGCGCATCCTGCGCGCGGAAATGCTGCTCAACGCGTGGATGGCACGCGACGATCTGCGCGGGATGGCGCGCCTGACGGCCGAGCTCGTCGACGCGAACCAGAACAGCCAGAGCGTGTCGCACCTCGTGCGCAGCAACTTCTCGCTGTTCGCGCGCAAGCTCGTCGAGACCAACGCGGACACCGGCGAGCACTACATCTCGCGCGGCCGCGCCGAGTATCTGAAGATGCTGCGGATGGCCGCGGGCGGCGGGCTCGTCACCGTCGTGACGGTGTGCGTGAAGTTCGCGATCACCGGCGCGCACCTGCAGTCGATGCTCGAAGGGCTGCTCGCGGGCGTCAATTACGCGGCGAGCTTCATGCTGATGCACTTCCTGCACTTCACGCTCGCGACCAAGCAACCCGCGATGACCGCGCCGACGCTCGCGCGCGAGCTCGACGACACCGGTCACGAGGCAGGCGTGAAGGCGTTCGTGGCATCGGTGATCGCGCTGATCCGCACGCAGGCCGCGGCGATTTCCGGCAACGTGCTCGTCGTGCTGCCCGTGTGCCTGCTCGTGCAGCTGTTCGCGGGCAACCTGATGCACGCGAACCTGATCTCGCCGGAGAAGGCGCACGCGACGCTGCACTCGTTCTCGCTGCTCGGCCCGACGCCGCTCTACGCGGCGCTGACCGGCGTGCTGCTGTGGGCGTCGAGCCTGCTCGCGGGCTGGGCCGACAACTGGTTCGTGCTGCATCGGGTCGGCGACGCGCTGACGTACAACCGACGGCTGCGGCTCACGCTCGGTGCGTCGGGTGCCGCGAAACTCGCACACTTCTGTCGCTCGAACGTCGCGGGCGTGGTCGCCAACGTGGGTCTCGGCCTGATGCTCGGCTTGGTTCCGGCGATCGTCACCGTGTTCCTGTTCCCGTTCGAGGTGCGCCACGTGACGCTGTCGGCCGGGTCGATCGGGATCGCGCTCGGCGTGCTCGGCAAGGGCGCGCTCGGCACGCCTGAGCTGTGGTGGGCCTGCGCCGGCGTCCTGAGCATGGCGATCCTCAACGTGCTCGTGAGCTTCGCGCTCGCGTTCACGATGGCCGTGCGCTCGCGCAGCCTGCGCCGCACCAAGGTGCGCGCGCTGGTCGGCGCGATCGTCCGCACGGTGCTGTCGAAGCCGTCCGCGCTGTTCTGGCCGGCCGGCACCCCGGCCGCGCGGGCCAGCCAGCCGGGCTCGCACTGATTCTTCGACGGCGGCGTGCCATCCGGGTGGGCGCCGCCGCACGGGCCCGCCGGCTCGCCGTCGCGGCCGGCGCACCGGCGCCGGCGTCCCGAATCGGATGCAACGCCGGCTCCGGCCGCTCGCGCCGCGTACAATAGTGGACTTTTGCACGTCCTCACCCGCCTTATGTCCTCGCCCACCCTGTACGAATTCTTCGCTCCCTGCCCGCGCGGCCTCGAAGCGGCGCTTGCCGCCGAGCTGGCCGAAATCGCCGGCCGACATCTGGACGGCTCGCCGTTCACCGCGGGCGCGCAGGTGCCGGGCGGCGTTCATTTCCGCGGCGGCTGGGCCGCCGGCATGGCCGCGAACCTCCATTCGCGAATCGCGAGCCGGATCCTGCTGAAGATCGCGCACCGCCCGTACCGCACCGAGCAGGACGTCTACGCGCTCGCGCTCGAGCAGCCATGGGAACGCTGGTTCGCATCGACGCAGACGCTGCGCGTCGACATCACCGCGATCAAGTCGCCGCTGAAGAGCCTCGAATTCGCGACGCTGCGCGTGAAGGATGCGATCTGCGACCGGATGCGCGACAAGACCGGCGCACGCCCGAGCATCGACACCGGCGCGCCGGACGTGCGCGTGTTCGCGTTCCTGACGGCCACCGAGTGCACGCTGTACCTCGATACGTCGGGCGAGCCGCTGTTCAAGCGCGGCTGGCGCCTCGACAAGGGCGCGGCGCCGCTGCGCGAGAACCTCGCGGCCGGCATCCTGCGCCTGACGGGCTGGACGCCCGGCACGCCGCTGTACGACCCGATGTGCGGCAGCGGCACCTTCCTCGCGGAAGCCGCGCAGATCGCGCTCGGCGTCGCACCGGGCGTCGAGCGCCGGTTCGGCTTCGAAAAGCTCAAGCAATACGACATCACCGCATGGCAGGGCCTGAAGGTCGCGGCGCTCGACGCGAAGCGCGCGGCGCGCGGCAAGCGCGATTCGCTCGGCGTGTACGGCAGCGACATCTCGGGCGACATGCTCGAGAAGGCGCGCGCGAACCTCGAGCGCGCGGGCGTGCCGTCGGTGTGGCTCAAGCAGGTCGACGCGCGCGGGATGACGCCGCCGTGCGACAGCCCGGGCATCATCCTCGCGAACCCGCCGTACGGCGAGCGGATCGAGGTCCGCGGCCGCAGCGCGCGCGGCGAGGTGCGCGAGACCGGTCGCAACCGCGGCAACGACGACGCTTTCCGCCGCACGCACACCGACGCGCCGGACAGCGAATTCTTCAACGCGCTGGGCGATGCGCTCAAGCAGCGCTTCACGGGCTGGCAGGCGTTCCTGCTGACGTCGGACCGGTCGCTGCCGGGCCAGTTGCGCCTGCGCGAATCGGCGAAGACGCCGCTGTTCAACGGCGCGCTCGAATGCCGGCTGTTCCGCTTCGACCTGATCGCCGGCAGCGTGAAGGCACGCCCGGCCGCGCCGGAAGGCGACGCCTGACACGCGAGACGGCCATCGCGGCCGCCTGCTGACACCCCACGACGCCCGGCCTGTGCCGGGCGTTTTTCTTTCCACCGCCCCCACGCGGGCGGCGCCCCGCGTGCCGCCCCGCCACCCCGCGCGCCGATGCGGTTCCCGCACCGCCCTTACCCGCCCAGGCCGTCAGGTTCGCCCTTTTGTCAGCACCGCCACGACTACTGACAGCACGCTGTCAGCAGCCCCCGATCACACTGCAATCCCGGCGCAATGCAAGGCTGGTTTCCATCAAGAACCCGAACAACAAGGAGCTCGTCATGACGTCCGCAACTGCAACCGCAACCCTGGAACGCGCGATCGCGTGGTTCGACATCCCGTCCCTCGATTTCGACCGGGCGATCCGTTTCTACGAAACCGTGCTGCAGACGACGCTGCAGCGCGAAGTCATCGGCGGCGTGCCGATGGCCGTATTCGATCACGAAGCGTCGAGCACGGGCGGCAGCATCGTGTTCGATCCGCAGCAGATGAAGCCGAGCGCGAACGGCGTGCTCGTGTACCTGAACGCCGGGGAATCGGTCGTCGCGGCGCTCGAACGCGCGAAGCGCGCGGGCGGCGTCGTGCAGGGCTCGGTCGTCGAGCTGCCGAACAACTACGGCTACATCGGCTACCTGATCGATACCGAAGGCAACCGCGTCGGCCTGCACGCACCGAAATGCCACTGAGCGCATCCACGATCCGGCCGGCACGGCGCTATCATCGCGAAGTCCCCGTAGCCGTTGGAGTCGAGGTTCAGCCATGACGCGCCGTGCCGACCGCCTGTTCCAGATCGCCGAGCTGCTGCGCGGGCGTCGTCTCACGACCGCGCAGCAGCTCGCCGACTGGCTGTCGGTGTCGCCGCGCACGGTCTATCGCGACGTGCGCGACCTGCAACTGTCAGGGGTGCCGATCGAAGGCGAAGCCGGCATCGGCTACCGGCTGAACCGCAACGCGAGCCTGCCGCCGCTCACGTTCACGGCCGAGGAGCTCGCGGCGCTCGCGGCCGGCGCGCGGATGCTCGAGACCTGGGGCGGCGCGCGCTTCGCGGGCGGCGCGCGTTCGGCGCTCGCGAAGATCGCGTCGGCGATGCCGGCCGACAAGCGCACCGCGCTCGATCGCCTGCCGGTGTTCGCGCCGTCGTTCCACATCGACGAGACGTTCTGCGCGAAGGTCGACGCGATCCACCAGGCGGTCGACACGCACCACATCGTCAGCTTCGACTACCGCGACCGGCTCGGCGCGCACACGAAGCGCCGCGTGTGGCCGCTCGGGCTCGTCTACTGGGGCGGACGCTGGACGATCGGCGCGTGGTGCGAGCTGCGCGACGACTTCCGCACCTTCGACATCGCGCGGATGGGCGACATCACCGTGCACGAGCAGTTTCCGGACATGGAAGGCCGGCGCATCGCCGACTACATGCGAATCGCGGAAGCGCCGATGCGCTGACGCGCGCCGCCGCCATTCGCAAGCCGGGGCGTCCGCGCCCCGGCAACGCCCGTCATTCCCCGAACACGACCGACCGCTTCGGCCGCTCGTCGACGTGCAGCGAAAACACGTCGGGGCGCGCATAGTGCCCGACCACGTCGAAGTCGTAACGCGCACGCACGAGCTCGTCCGTATCGATGCGCGCGGTCACGAGCCCGGCCTCGCCGATCAGCGGCTCCGTCAGCAGGTCGCCGAGCGGCCCGACGATCACGCTGCCGCCGCGGATCAGCGGCCGCTCGGGATCCCAGCCCGGCACGTCGATGCCGAGCGCGCGCGGCGACGGCTGCACCTGGCACGCGCTCACGACGAAGCAGCGCCCTTCGTGCGCGATGTGCCGCATCGCGCTTTGCCACAGGTCGCGCTCGTCGACGGTCGGCGCGCACCAGATCTGCACGCCTTTCGCATACATCGCGCAGCGCAGCAGCGGCATGTGGTTCTCCCAGCAGATCGCGGCGCCCGCACGGCCCGCGGCCGTGTCGATCACCGGCAGTGTCGAGCCATCGCCCTGCCCCCAGATCAACCGCTCAGTGCCGGTCGGCATCAGCTTGCGGTGCTTCGCGACGAGCCCGTCGCGCGGATCGAAGAACAGCGCCGTGCAGTAAAGCGTGCTGCCGCCACGCTCGATCACGCCGATCACGAGGCTCGCGCCCGTGCGCTGCGACAGCGCGGCCAGTTCGTCGGTTTCGGGCCCCGGCACGTCGATCGCCTGCGCGGCGTAGCGCGCATACGCGTCGCGGCCCTCGGGCAGCCGGTAGCCGAGCCGCGTGCCGAAGATCTCGCCCTTCGGATAGCCGCCGAGCACGGCCTCGGGCAGCACGACGAGCGACGCGCCGCTGTCGCTGATCGCGGCTTCGTAGCCGAGGATCGTGTCGAGCGTGGCGCGCGTGCCGGCGGGCGATGCGCCGATCTGCAGCGCGGCGATGACTGAGGTGGACATGAAGGCGTCTCCGGTGAGTGGGTGACGCCATCTTTATCGATATCATTTCATCGATCAAATCGATAAAACGATAACTGACATGAATACGGATGATATCGCCGCGCTCGACCTGAATCTGCTGAAAGTGTTCGAGGCGCTGTACGAGGAAGGCGGCGCGAGCCGCGCGGCGCTGCGGCTCGGCCTCACGCAATCGGCGGCGAGCGCGGCGCTCGCGCGGCTGCGCGTGATCTACGCCGATCCGCTGTTCGTGCGCACCGGCCGCGGGCTCGCGCCGACGCCGCGTGCGGACGAACTGAAGCCGATCCTCTCCGATGCGCTCGACCGCTGCCGCGCAAGCCTCGCGATCGCGGCCGACGGCGGCGAGCGGGTCGGCCGTACGATCTCGGTCGGGCTGTCGGACGACTTCGAGATCGCGCTCGGCCGCGCGCTGATCGACGCGGTCGCCCGCGAAGCCGCGGGCATCCGGCTGATCTTCCGGCAGACGCACAGCGGCATCGCGGGCGACGCGCTGCTACGGCACGGCGTCGATCTCGCGATCGCGTCGGGCGGATTCTCGGCGAACGGGCTGAGCCGGCGCGCGGTCGCGACGGGCGGCTACGCGTGCCTGATCGATCCGGCCGGCCGCGCGCACGCGCCGCGCACGCTCGCGCTCGCCGATTTCGTGCAGCGCGATCACCTGCTCGTGTCGTCGGGCGGCGTGATCGGGATCGTCGACGAAGCGCTGGCCGCGCTCGGACACAAACGGCGCGTCGCGGCGTCGACCACGCATTTCGCGGCGCTGCCGTACCTGCTCGCCGGCTCCGACGCGGTGGCGACGATTCCGGCGCACGCCGCTCGCGCGATCGCGCAGTCGACGTCGCTGCGCGCGCTCGCGTGCCCGGTCGAACTGCCGCGCTACCCGGTGGAAATCGGCTGGCGCACGAGCACGCAGCGTGACCCGGCGATCGTGCGCGTGCGGGACACAATCGCCGCCTGCGTCGCGACGATCGTCGCGCCATGAAAAACGGGGCGCGATTCGCGCACGTGGCGGTCCGATCCTCCCGCCCCAGCCGGCCACCGACCGAGGCAGGCCGCGCCGCCGACGTGCGTCGCGGCAATCGGCAAGGCCTGCGGCGCCGCAACAATGACCGGGGTCGGATTCGTCTAACCTGACGGCCGGCAGCGCCCGGGCGCAACCGGTAAAATGCCGAACCATGAAACCCGAAATCTGGACCCCGCATGTGACCGTCGCGGCGCTCGTCGAGCGTGCCGGTCGCTTTCTCGTGATCGAGGAAGAAACCTCGACGGGCCTGCGCATCAACCAGCCGGCCGGCCATCTCGAAGCCGGCGAGACGCTCGCCGACGCCGTGATCCGCGAGACGCTCGAGGAAACCGCGCATCCGTTCGTGCCCGACGCGCTCGTCGGCGTCTATCTCGCGCACTACGACCGCCCCGGCAGCGCCGGTGCGACCTACCTGCGCTTCACGTTCTGCGGCACGGCCGGCGAACCGCTGCCGGGCCACATGCTCGACGACGGCATCGTCCGCACGCTGTGGATGAGCGCCGACGAACTGCGCGCGTGCAGCGAGCGCCACCGCTCGCCGGCGGTGATGCGCTGCGTCGACGACTATCTCGCCGGGCGGCGCATTCCGCTCGATTTCGTGCACACGCATTCGGTCGCGCCGCGCCCGGAAGCATTCGACCGTCAGGCGGTAAACAAATGAGCAAGCGCCGTGTAGTAGTGGGCATGTCGGGCGGCGTCGATTCGTCGGTGACCGCGTGGCTGCTGAAGGAACAGGGGTACGACGTGGTCGGCCTGTTCATGAAGAACTGGGAAGACGACGACGACGGCGAATACTGCTCGACGCGCCAGGACTGGATCGACGTGGTGTCGGTGGCCGACCTGATCGGCATCGACGTGGAAGCCGTGAACTTCGCGGCCGAATACAAGGACCGCGTGTTCGCCGAATTCCTGCGCGAATATTCGGCCGGCCGCACGCCGAACCCGGACGTGCTGTGCAACGCCGAGATCAAGTTCAAGGCGTTCCTCGACCACGCGATGTCGCTCGATGCGGAAATGATCGCAACCGGCCACTACGCGCGCGTGCGCGAGCGCGACGGTCGCTTCGAACTGCTGAAGGCATTCGATCACACGAAGGACCAGTCGTACTTCCTGCACCGGCTGAACCAGGCGCAGCTGTCGAAGACGATGTTCCCGCTCGGCGAGATCCCGAAGACGAAGGTGCGCGAGATCGCCGCGCAGATCGGCCTGCCGAACGCGAAGAAGAAGGACTCGACCGGTATCTGCTTCATCGGCGAACGGCCGTTCCGCGACTTCCTGAACCGCTATCTTCCGACGAAACCCGGCCCGATGAAGACGCCCGACGGCAAGGTGGTCGGCGAGCACATCGGCCTCGCGTTCTACACGTTCGGCCAGCGCAAGGGCATCGGCCTCGGCGGCAGCAAGGACGGCAGCGGCGAACCGTGGTTCGTCGCGGCGAAGGACATCGCGTCGAACACGCTGTACGTCGTGCAGGGCCACGACCACCCGTGGCTGCTGTCGCGCGAGCTCGTCGCCGGCAACGTGAGCTGGGTCGCGGGCGAGCCGCCGGCCGAAGGCTTCTCGTGCGGTGCGAAGACGCGCTACCGGCAGGCCGATGCGGCCTGCACGTTCGGCCGGGCCGCGCTCGGCCGGGCCGACGGCGAGCGCTTCTCGCTCGCGTTCGACGACGCGCAATGGGCGGTCACGCCCGGCCAGTCGGCCGTGCTGTACGACGGCGAGATCTGCCTCGGCGGCGGCATCATCGAGTTCGCGGCCACCGGCCAGCCCGGCCAGACGGCGCCGGCGGCAACGCACGCGGGCGCGCTCGCGGAAGCACGCTGACATCCATTCGGTTTAGACTTGCGGCACGCCGCGCCCGGCGGAACACGATTCCGCCGCGGCCGGTGCGCCGCCGCGCAGCGTACGCATGGCGGCATTTCAAGATGCTTACGGAGCCCCCATGCTTTCACGACGCTACCTCGCGATGTGGTGTGCCGTCCTGCTGCTCGTTGCCGCGGCCGCACTCGCGTCGATCCACGTGCTTTCCTGGCTGTGGATCATCATCCCCGTCGCCCTCGTCGCTCTCGGCCTGTACGACCTGAACCAGGACCGCCACGCGATCCTGCGCAATTACCCGCTCTGGGGCCATTTCCGCTTCCTGTTCGAGTTCATCCGCCCCGAGATCCGCCAGTATTTCGTCGAGGACGACACCGACGAGAAGCCGTTCTCGCGCGCGCAGCGCAGCCTCGTCTACCAGCGCGCGAAGAACGTCGCCGACAATCGCCCGTACGGTACCGAGCTGAACGTGAAGGCCGTCGCGCACGAATGGATCAGCCACTCGCTCGCGCCGACGAAGCTGCCGAACCATGACTTCCGCATCCGGGTCGGTGCGAATCGCGCGCAGCCGTACGACATCTCGATCTTCAACATCTCGGCGATGAGCTTCGGCTCGCTGTCCGCGAACGCGATCCGCTCGCTGAACCTCGGCGCGAAGAAAGGCGGATTTGCGCACGACACCGGCGAAGGCTCGCTGTCGAAGTACCACCGCGAGAACGGCGGCGACATCATCTGGGAAATCGCATCCGGCTACTTCGGCTGCCGCAACGACGACGGCACGTTCAATCCGGACAAGTTCGCGAAGCAGGCCGCCGATCCGCAGGTCAAGATGATCGAGATCAAGCTGTCGCAAGGCGCGAAGCCGGGCCACGGCGGCGTGCTGCCGGCCGCGAAGATCACGCCCGAGATCGCCGAGACACGCGGCGTGCCGATGGGCAAGGACTGCATCTCGCCCGCGACGCACTCGGAATTCTCGACACCGCGCGGGCTGCTCGAATTCGTCGAGCGGTTGCGCACGCTGTCCGGCGGCAAGCCGACCGGCTTCAAGCTGTGCATCGGCCATCCGTGGGAATTCTTCGGGATCGCGAAGGCGATGGTCGAGACGGGCATCGTGCCGGACTTCATCGTCGTCGACGGCGCGGAAGGCGGCACCGGCGCGGCGCCGCTCGAATTCACCGATCACGTCGGCGTGCCGCTGCAGGAAGGGCTGCTGCTGGTGCACAACACGCTCGTCGGCATCGGCGTGCGCGACCGCGTGAAGATCGGCGCGAGCGGCAAGATCATCACCGCGTTCGACATCGCGCGCACGCTCGCGATCGGCGCGGACTGGGTGAATTCGGCGCGCGGCTTCATGTTCGCGGTCGGCTGCATCCAGGCGCAGCACTGCCACACCGACCGCTGCCCGACCGGCGTCGCCACGCAGGACCCGGTGCGCCAGCGCGCCATCGTCGTGCCCGACAAGGCCGAGCGCGTGTACAACTTCCACCGCAATACGCTGCATGCGCTGCAGGAACTCGTGCAGGCGGCCGGCCTCGGCCATCCGTCCGAACTGCGCGCGCATCACATCGTGCAGCGGGTCGCGCCGCACGAGGTGCGGCTGATGTCGCAGCTGCTGAAGTACCTGAAGCCCGGCGCGCTGCTCGACGGCCAGACCTGCGGCTATACGCTGTACGACAAGTGGTGGCCGATCGCGCGCAGCGATTCGTTCGTGCTCGGCGAAACCGTTTACACGTCGATCGAGTAACGCGATCGCCAGCCGCCGGGCGGCTCGCCATAAGAAAAGCGCCCCGCGGGGCGCTTTTCTTTTGTCTGCGCGATCCGCCGCCGGCGGTCGGTCAGCCCTGCGGCAGCGTGTCGACGAACGTCTGCCGCTGCGACAGCTTCACGAAATGCTTGTCGAGGTTCGGATGGCGGTCGCGCCAGTTGAGTTCGGGCATCCGGAAGTCGAGGTAGCCGAGCGCGCAGCCGAGTGCGATGTCGGCGAGCGTGTAATGATTGCCGACGCACCACGTCTTGCCGCCGATGCCCTGCGACATCGCGACGAGCGCGTCGTCGATCTTGCGCTGCTGACGCGAGACCCAGCTCGCGCTGCGCTGCGCTTCGTCGCGCAACGTGTGTTCGAGACGAATCGCCACGGCCGCGTCGAGCACGCCGTCACCCAGCGCTTCCCAGCACCGCACTTCGACACGTTCGCGCCCCGACGGCGGAATCAGCTTGCCGACCGGCGACAGCGTATCGACGTATTCGCAGATCACGCGGGAATCGAACACCGCGGCACCATCCTCCATCACGAGACACGGGACCTTGCCGAGCGGATTCGATGCATGAATGTTCGTATCCGGCGCCCACACGTTCTCGAGCTCCAGCTTGTAGTCGATCTTCTTTTCAGCAAGCACGATCCGCGCCTTTCGGACGTACGGGCTGCTGAGCGAACCGATTAATTTCATCATCTGCCTTTTTAAGGGAACCGCCGAGAGTATACGTTGTCGCCGATCATAACCGGCCGGCGTGGCCGGGCAGAAAATCTGCCCGTCCGGCCTGTGGATGGTTTGCAACAGCCGTCGCCGAGCCCCGTCCGGCGCGGCTTGCAGCCGCGCCTCTCACACACCGCGTCCGGCGGCGCTACAATCGCACGATGAATGCGCCCCTCGATACCGCCATCGCCGTCGACGTCTACCGCCAGCGCCGCGAACGCGTGCTTGCCGCACTGCGCGCCGCGGGCGGCGGCGTCGCCATCGTTCCCACCGCGCCGGAAATGCTGCGCAACCGCGACACGGCCTTCCCGTACCGGCATGACAGCTACTTCCACTACCTGACGGGCTTCACCGAGCCGGATGCCGTGCTCGTGCTGAACGCCGCCGGGTCGCAAGGCACGCCGGAATCGATCCTGTTCTGCCGCGCGAAGAATGCCGATCGCGAGATCTGGGAAGGTTTCCATTACGGACCCGAGGCCGCGCGCGATGCGTTCGGCTTCGACGCGGCCTACGCGGTCGACGTGATCGACACCGAGATGCCGCGCCTGCTCGCCGATGCGGGCACCGTGCACTATCGGTTCGGCGCCTCGGCCGAGTTCGACCGCCAGCTCGCCGGCTGGATCGATGCGGTGCGTGCGCAGGCGCGCACAGGTGTCGCCGCGCCGGACGCGCTGCTCGACCTCACGCCGCTCGTCGACGACATGCGGCTCGTGAAGGACGAACACGAACTCGCAATCATGATGCGCGCCGCGCACATCTCCGCGCTCGCGCACCGTCGCGCGATGCAGGTGTGCCGCCCGGGGATCCGCGAATACGAACTCGAGGCCGAGCTGCTGTACACGTTCCGCAAGCATGGCGCGCAGGCGCCCGCGTATGGCTCGATCGTCGCGGCCGGCGCGAACGCGTGCGTGCTGCACTACCCGGCCGGCAACGCGGCCGCGCAGGACGGCGACCTGATCCTGATCGATGCCGCGTGCGAACTCGACGGCTACGCGTCGGACATCACGCGCACGTTCCCGGCCAACGGGCGCTTCTCGCCCGCGCAGCGCACGCTGTACGACATCGTGCTCGCCGCGCAGCAGGCCGCAATCGACGCGACGCGCGCGGGCGTATCGTTCGAGGCACCGCACGACGCGGCCGTGCGTGTGCTGGCGCAAGGGCTGCTCGATACGGGCATCATCCCGAAGACGCGCTTCTCGAACGTCGACGACGTGATCGCCGAGCGCGCATACGCACGCTTCTACATGCACCGCACGGGCCACTGGATCGGCATGGACGTGCACGATTGCGGCGACTACCGCGAGCGGCTCGCCGCGCGCGACGCCGACGGCGCGTTGCCGTGGCGCACGCTGAAACCCGGCATGACGCTTACCGTCGAGCCGGGCCTGTACGTGCGGGCCGCCGACGACGTGCCGTCCGAATACTGGAACATCGGCATCCGCATCGAGGACGACGCGATCGTGCGCGAGCACGGTTGCGAGCTGATCACGCGCGACGTGCCGGTGGCGGCTGCCGAGATCGAGGCGTTGATGCGCGCTGGCGCGGCGCACGGCGCGTGAGCGTGCCGCAGGTTGCCCTCGCCCCGCTGTCGAGCCACCGTCGACTCGCTGTTGACCGCCGTTGACCGTTACCCCGTTTCACGAACATTGATGACGACCGCTTCCTCCCCGGCCACGCCGGACTACGATCTCGCCATCGTCGGCGCCGGCCCCGTCGGGCTCGCGCTCGCCGGCTGGCTCGCCCGCCGCAGCGCGACGCAGCACGCGTCGATCGCGCTGATCGACGCGCGCGAGCCGGCCGCGAGCGCGAACGACCCGCGCGCGATCGCCGTATCGCACGGCAGCCGCGTGCTACTCGACACGCTCGGATGGCCGGGCGACGCGACGCCGATCGAACACATCCACGTGTCGCAGCGCGGCCATTTCGGCCGCACGCTGATCGACCGCGACGAGCACGACCTCGCCGCGCTCGGCTACGTCGTGCGCTACGGTTCGATCGTGCAGGCGCTCGCGCAGGCCGTGCGCGGCACGCGCGTCGACTGGCTCACGTCGACCACCGCACGCACGCCGCAACAGGACGCCGACGGCGTCACGCTGACGCTCGACGGTCCGCAAGGCGAGCGTACGCTGCGCGCGCGCATCGTCATCAACGCCGAAGGCGGGCTGTTCCACGAACAGCAGGCCGATACCGGCAAGCATCGCCGCGACTACGGTCAGACCGCGATCGTCGGCACGGTCACGGTCTCGGCGCCGCGCCCGAACGTCGCATGGGAACGCTTCACGCACGAAGGCCCGCTCGCGCTGCTGCCGCTCGGTGGCCCACGCCAGGCCGAGTATTCGCTCGTATGGTGCTGCACGCCCGACGAAGCTGCCCGCCGCGCCGGCCTTCCCGACGACGCGTTCCTGCGCGAACTCGGCGCTGCCTTTGGCGAGCGGATGGGGCAGTTCGTCGCGATCGCGGGGCGCGCCTCGTTCCCGCTCGGGCTGAACGCGGCACAAACGCTCGTCAACGGGCGCATCGCGATCGTCGGCAACGCCGCGCAAACGCTGCATCCGGTCGCCGGCCAGGGGCTCAATCTCGGGCTGCGCGATGCGCATACGCTCGTCGACGCGCTGTCCACCCAAGGCTTCGAACCGACCGCGCTCGCAACCTTCAACGCGCGGCGTGCACTCGACCGGCGCTTCACGATCGGCGCGACCGACACGCTCGCGCGGTTGTTCACGGTCGACACCGGCCCCCTTCCGCTGTTGCGCGGCGCGGCGCTCACCGCACTCGAATTCGTACCGCCGCTGAAGAAGGCGATCGCGCGCCAGATGATGTTCGGCCAGCGCAACTGACGCGCGGCGCGGCGCGCGTTGCGTGTCGTCGGCGCCGTGCAAACCGGGTCAAATCGGCGGGGCATGGGAATACGGTAAAATGCGCGTTTTCCCTCCGCCCTTTTTTGCCCGCGACGCCCGGCGCTCGCGGGCGGTGCCATTGCGATGCCCGTTATCGGCCCTCACGTATTGCGTAACAACCTGTTCGTCGCCCCGATGGCCGGGGTGACGGATCGCCCGTTCCGCCAGCTGTGCAAGCGGCTGGGGGCCGGATACGCCGTGTCCGAGATGGTCGCGTCCAATGCGCAGCTGTGGAAGAGCGCGAAGACGATGCGGCGAGCGAACCACGAAGGCGAAGTCGAGCCGATCGCGGTGCAGATCGCCGGCGCCGATCCGGCGATGATGGCCGAAGCCGCCCGCTACAACGTCGACAACGGCGCGCAGATCATCGACATCAACATGGGCTGCCCGGCGAAGAAGGTCTGCAACGTCGCGGCCGGCTCCGCGCTGCTGCAGAACGAGCCGCTCGTGCAGCGGATCGTCGAGGCCGTCGTCGCGGCGGTCGGCACGGGGCCGGATGCGGTGCCCGTCACGCTGAAGATCCGCACCGGCTGGGATCGCGAGCACAAGAACGCGATCACGGTCGCGCGCCTCGCCGAGGCGGCCGGCATCTCGATGCTGACCGTGCACGGCCGCACGCGCGCCGACCTCTACCGCGGCGACGCGGAATACGACACCATCGCGGCCGTGAAGGCGGCCGTGCACATCCCGGTCGTCGCGAACGGCGACATCACGTCGCCGGCGAAAGCGAAGGCCGTGCTCGACGCAACCGGCGCCGACGCACTGATGATCGGTCGTGCCGCGCAAGGTCGGCCCTGGCTGTTCCGTGAAATCGATCATTTCCTGCAAACCGGCGAGCTGCTGCCCCCGCCGCGGATCGACGAGATCCAGCACGTGATGAACGAACACCTGGAAGACCACTACGCGTTCTATGGTGAATTCACCGGCGTCCGTACTGCGCGCAAGCACATCGGCTGGTACACTCGCGGCCTTTCCGGTGCCAACGGGTTCCGGCACAGGATGAACACGCTCGATTCCACCCGCGAGCAGCTCGCCGCCGTCAATGCATTCTTCGAGGCGCAAAAAGCGCTGTCGGACCACCTCGTCTACGTCGATGACGAAGAGGAAAACGGCCAGGGCGAGTCGGACGACCATAACCAGTTAGCAGCATGAGCAAGCACAACATCGAACAATGTGTCCGCGAGAGCCTGGACGTGTATTTCCGGGATCTAGACGGCTCCAATCCGCACGACGTCTATGAAATGGTGATGTCCTGCGTCGAAAAGCCGATGCTCGAGGTCGTGCTCGTACAGGCCGGCGGCAACCAGTCGCTCGCCGCCGAGTACCTCGGCATCAATCGCAATACGCTGCGCAAGAAGCTGCAGCAGCACGGCCTGCTGTAGGCAGCCGTCCCGTCCCCGTTTCCCTGGCTATTGGTGGTTCCATCATGATCAAGCAAGCGCTCATTTCCGTTTCCGACAAGACCGGCATCGTCGACTTCGCGAAGTCGCTGTCCGACCTCGGCGTCAAGCTGCTGTCGACCGGCGGCACCGCGAAACTCCTCGCCGACGCGGGCCTGCCCGTTACCGAAGTGGCCGACTACACGGGCTTTCCGGAAATGCTCGATGGGCGCGTGAAGACGCTCCACCCGAAGGTGCACGGCGGCATCCTCGCCCGCCGCGACCTGCCCGAGCATATGCAGGCGCTGGAGCAGCACGGCATCCCGACGATCGACCTGCTGGTCGTGAACCTGTATCCGTTCGTCGCGACGATCGCGAAGGACGACTGCACGCTCGCCGACGCGATCGAGAACATCGACATCGGCGGCCCGACGATGCTGCGCTCGGCCGCGAAGAACCACCGCGACGTGACGGTCGTCGTCGATCCGGCCGACTACGCGGTCGTGCTCGACGAAATGAAGGCGAACGGCAACGCGATCGGCTACGCGACCAACTTCCGCCTCGCGACCAAGGTGTTCGCGCACACGGCGCAATACGACGGCGCGATCACGAACTACCTGACGAGCCTGACCGACGAGCTGCAGCACGCATCGCGCAGCGCGTACCCGGCCACGCTGAACATGGCGTTCGACAAGGTGCAGGACCTGCGCTACGGCGAGAACCCGCACCAGAGCGCAGCGTTCTACCGCGACCTCGCGGCACCGGCCGGCGCGCTGGCGAACTACCGCCAGCTGCAGGGCAAGGAGCTGTCGTACAACAACATCGCGGATTCGGACGCGGCGTGGGAATGCGTGAAGACGTTCGACGCGCCGGCCTGCGTGATCATCAAGCATGCGAACCCGTGCGGCGTCGCGGTCGGCAACGACTCGGCCGATGCGTACGCGAAGGCATTCCAGACCGACCCGACGTCGGCATTCGGCGGCATCATCGCGTTCAACCGCGAAGTCGACGAGACGGCCGCGCAGGCGGTGGCGAAGCAGTTCGTCGAAGTGCTGATCGCGCCGTCGTTCTCGGACGCCGCGAAGCAGGTGTTCGCCGCGAAGCAGAACGTGCGCCTGCTCGAAATCGCGCTGGGCGACGGTCATAACGCGTTCGACCTGAAGCGCGTGGGCGGCGGCCTGCTCGTGCAGTCGCTCGATTCGAAGAACGTGCAGCCGAGCGAGCTGCGCGTCGTCACGAAGCGTCAACCGACCGCGAAGGAAATGGACGACCTGCTGTTCGCATGGCGCGTCGCGAAGTATGTGAAGTCGAACGCGATCGTGTTCTGCGCCAACGGCATGACGCTCGGCGTCGGCGCCGGCCAGATGAGCCGCGTCGATTCCGCGCGCATCGCGAGCATCAAGGCACAGAACGCGGGCCTTACGCTGGCCGGCTCGGCCGTCGCGTCGGATGCGTTCTTCCCGTTCCGCGACGGCCTCGACGTCGTCGTGGCGGCTGGCGCGACCTGCGTGATCCAGCCGGGCGGCTCGATGCGCGACGACGAAGTGATCGCGGCGGCCGACGAGCACGGCATCGCGATGGTCCTGACGGGCGTGCGTCACTTCCGTCACTGATCGCACGCGGCCCGCGCGGCCGCTGCATGCAAACCCGGCGGCATCACACCCGCCGGGTTTTTTATTGCGCGGCGCCGGCGCACACGACCATGCGGCCGGCACCGCACACCATTCGTTGTAGTATCGCTGCATCAGGTTTTTCTCCTCACTCATGCGAATTCTCGGCATCGACCCCGGCCTGCGCGTCACCGGCTTCGGCATCATCGACGTCAGCGGCCATCGGCTCGCCTATGTCGCGAGCGGTGTGATCCGCACGCCAACAGCCGACCTGGCCACCCGACTCGGCACGATCTTCCAGGGCGTATCGACGCTCGTGCGCGAACACGCGCCCAATCAGGCCGCGATCGAGCAGGTGTTCGTCAACGTGAACCCGCAGTCGACACTGCTGCTCGGTCAGGCGCGCGGCGCCGCGATCTGCGGGCTCGTCGCCGGCGGCTTGCCGGTGGCCGAATACACCGCGCTGCAACTGAAGCAGGCCGTCGTCGGTTACGGCCGCGCGACCAAGTCGCAGATGCAGGAGATGGTGACGCGGCTGCTCAATCTCACGGGCCAGCCGGGCAGCGACGCGGCTGACGCGCTCGGGATGGCGATCTGCCATGCGCACAGCGGTAATACGCTCGGCACGATCAGCGGCCTCGCGCCGGCGCTCGCGAAAAAGGGGCTGCGGGTGCGGCGCGGACGGCTCGTCGGCTGACGCAAACGGCACGCATGTCTACGGCGCGTCGCGCATTGCACCTGCAACCGCCCTGCCCACCCGATCGCCTCATCGCCCTGCATCACGCACGCGTGTCGCATCGCCCCGACCTGAAGGCCAACCCATCGGCATTGCGCCGCACCTGCGCTACACTCGCGCTTTCTTCCTCGCTTCCCGCCATCCATGATCGGTCGCATCGCCGGCATCCTGCTCGAAAAGAACCCGCCCCACCTGCTCGTCGACTGCAACGGCGTCGGCTACGAGATCGACGTGCCGATGAGCACCTTCTACAACCTGCCGCAGACCGGTGAGCGCGTCGTGCTGCTCACGCAGCAGATCGTGCGCGAGGACGCGCACCTGCTGTACGGCTTCCTGACGCCGCAGGAGCGCACGACCTTCCGCGAACTGCTGAAGATCACCGGTATCGGCGCGCGCATGGCGCTGGCCGTGCTGTCCGGCATGAGCGTGCAGGAACTCGCGCAAGCGGTGACGATGCAGGACGCCGCACGTCTCACGCGCCTGCCCGGCATCGGCAAGAAGACCGCCGAGCGCCTGCTGCTCGAGCTGAAGGGCAAGCTCGGCGCGGACCTCGGTGCGCTCGCCGGCGCCGCATCCCAGTCCGATCACGCGACCGACATCCTCAACGCGCTGCTCGCGCTCGGCTACTCGGAAAAGGAAGGCCTCGCCGCGATCAAGAACGTGCCGGCCGGCACCGGCGTGTCCGAGGGCATCAAGCTCGCGCTCAAGGCACTGTCGAAGGCGTAACACCCGCCCGAACCGGCTTTCGGAGCCAGTGTCGCGCCGCCGTGCGGCGCGCACCAGTCGGCCGTTCGGCCAGTTCGACCGCGTGACCGCGCGCGGTACAATGGCCGCATGATTGAAACCGACAAACTCGCCGCCGAGCGGATCATCGCCGCCACGCCCGCCTCGTCGCATGAGGAGGTGTTCGAACGCGCGCTGCGGCCGCGCCAGCTCGACGACTACGTCGGCCAGGAAAAGGTGCGCGGCCAGCTCGAGATCTTCATCGAGGCCGCGAAACGCCGCTCCGAGCCGCTCGACCACGTGCTGCTGTTCGGACCGCCGGGCCTCGGCAAGACCACTCTCGCGCACATCATCGCGCGCGAGATGGGCGTGAATCTGCGCCAGACCTCGGGCCCCGTGCTCGAGCGCGCGGGCGATCTCGCCGCGCTGCTGACCAACCTCGAAGCGAACGACGTGCTGTTCATCGACGAAATCCACCGGCTGTCGCCGGTCGTCGAGGAAATCCTGTATCCGGCGCTCGAGGATTACCAGATCGACATCATGATCGGCGAAGGGCCGGCCGCGCGCAGCGTGAAGCTCGACCTGCAGCCGTTCACGCTGGTCGGCGCGACCACGCGTGCGGGGATGCTGACCAACCCGCTGCGCGATCGCTTCGGGATCGTCGCGCGCCTCGAGTTCTACGATGCCGACCAGCTGTCGCGCATCGTGCGGCGCTCGGCGTCGCTGCTGAACGCACAGATCGATCCGAACGGCGCACTGGAAATCGCGAAGCGCTCGCGCGGCACGCCGCGGATCGCGAACCGGCTGCTGCGTCGCGTGCGCGACTATGCGGAAGTGAAGGCCGACGGCCAGATCACCGCGGCCGTGGCCGACGCCGCGCTCGCGATGCTCGACGTCGATCCGGTCGGCTTCGACCTGATGGACCGCAAGCTGCTCGAGGCGATCCTGCACAAGTTCGACGGCGGCCCGGTCGGTATCGACAACCTCGCGGCGGCGATCGGCGAGGAGCGCGACACGATCGAGGACGTGCTCGAACCATACCTGATCCAGCAGGGCTTCCTGCAGCGCACGCCGCGCGGGCGCGTCGCGACACTGCTCACGTACCGCCACTTCGGGCTCTCCGCGCCCGATGCCGGCAATACCGAACGCGGAATGTGGGATACCGCCGACGGGAAGTAACCCGCCGCCCACGCCACACCTGCCATGACCACGCCGCCCAGCCCGCACCCCGCCACGCCCACGCCGGGTCCGCGCTGGGTCGAACCGATCCGCAAGCGGCTCGTGGCCGGCATCACGCACCTGACGACGGGCGGCGGCGGCCCGTCGATCGACCTGTCGTCGCCACCCGGAGACCCGGGGCTGTTCGGCCCCGACGCCATCTGCTGGCGCGTGCATGCCGATTTCACGTCGATGATGACGGGCGGCATCGCCGCGCTGCTGCTGCAGGCGCTCCATCCGCTCGCGCTCGCGGGCGTCTGGGATCACTCGTCGTTTCGCACCGACATCCTCGGCCGCTTGCGGCGCACCGCAACGTTCATCACGGGCACGACGTTCGGCAGCCGCGCGGACGCACTCGCGCTGATCGAGCGCGTAAAAACGATCCACGCGCGCGTATCGGGTACCGCGCCCGGCGGCAGGCCGTACCGAGCCGACGATCCGGCGTTGCTGACCTGGGTGCATGTCGCGGAAGTATCGAGCTTCCTCGCCGCACATTTGCGCTATGTGAATCCGTCGCTGTCGGGCGAGCAGCAGGACGGCTACTACGCCGAGACGGCATTGATCGCCGAGCTGCTCGGCGCCCGGGATGTTCCCCGTTCGCGTGCGGAAGTGGCGGCCTACTTCACGCGCATGCAATCCGAACTCGAAGCAGGGCCACGCACCTTCGACGTCATGGACATCCTGCTGAATGTGCCGATCTCCACGCCCGCGCTGAGGCCGGCCGCGTCACTGATCATGCACGCGGGCATAGACCTGCTGCCGCACTGGGCGCAGCGCATGCTCGGCGTATCGACGTTCGCGCCATTGCGACGCGCGGTGGTCCGGCCCGGTGTCAGGGCGGTCGCGCCCGTGCTGCGCTGGGCGCTCGTCAACGGCGCCTCGAAACGCGCACGCCGACGCGCGACGGCGACGCCGCCCGACGGTACCCCGCCCGCCTGACGATCCGTTTCTTAGGATCATTTCAATTTGCCGTGACCGTGATATTCCCGTGACCGCCGCGTCGATGCGATCGATGGCGGCAAGAAATACCCGAAAGGAGAATTCGACAAGCTGCGCCAGCCGATTACGGCCGACAAGCCCGGCAGGATCGCGTACGCGCTCGGCTACAGGACGCGCCAGGCACTGCCGCACCAAACCTGAAATGGAGGGGGCCACCCCCGCCCGATCACGCCGGCGGCACCGGCATGACCGCATCAAAATCAAAGTACCTTGCGATACCCGTCGTCGTCGCTCGCGGTATCCAGATGCGACACGTCGGCCCATTGCACGACTTGCGCACGGCCATCGACGTAATCGACGACGTTGATGCTGGTGTTGAGCAACTGATAGCTGCGCGGCGCCGAGAGGTCGAGACCGTTGGCAAAGCGATACACGCAATCGAGCACGCCGCCGTGCGCGACGCAGGCGATGCGCCCGCCCGGATGCGCGGCGACGATCGGCTCGAGTGCATGCAGCACGCGATGATAGAACTCGCGCTGCGACTCGCCGCCGTCGGGCGCGAAACCCGGGTCGCGCGTCTGCCACGCGGCGTAGGCGTCCGGAAACAGCGTCTCGATCTCGGTGCTGTCATGCCCCTGGAACACGCCGTACGCACGCTCGCGCAGCCCTTCGCGCAACCGCAGCGGCAGCCCGAGCGCATCGGCAAAGGGTTGCGCGGTCTGCTGCGCGCGCATCAGGTCGCTCGAATAAATCGCGTCGATGCGCTGCCCTTCATGCGCGTCCCGTGCGAGCCGGACGGCCAGCCGCTGCGCCTGCGCGAGCCCCGTGTCGGCCAGCGGAATGTCGATATGGCCCTGAATGCGCTTGATGCGGTTCCAGGCCGTCTCGCCATGACGAATGAAGAGAATCTGCGTGGTGGCCATCGCGGCGCGTCTCCGGGAAAGAATCAGGGCCGCACTTGCAGCCAGAACGTCACGGGGCCGTCGTTGACGAGCGACACCTGCATGTCGGCGCCGAATTCGCCCGTCTCGACGACCGGATGACGCTCGCGCGCGGCCGCGACGAAATAGTCGAACAGGCGCGCGCCTTCGTCGGGCGGCGCGGCAGGCGTGAAGCTCGGCCGCAGCCCGCTGTTGGTATCGGCCGCGAGCGTGAACTGCGACACGAGCAGCAGGCCGCCGGCGCCGCCCGCGCCGTCGATGTTCGACACCGGCAGGTTCATCTTGCCGGCCGCGTCGCTGAACACGCGATAGCCGAGCAGCTTCGCAAGCAGCTTGTCGGCCGCGGCCTCGGTGTCGCCGCGCTCCGCGCAGACGAGCGCGAGCAGCCCTGCGCCGATCTCGCCCGTCGTGCGGTCGCCGACGCGCACGTCGGCGCGCTTCACGCGCTGGATCAGCGCGATCATGCGGTCAGCGTGACGCGCGCGAAGCGGCGCTTGCCGACCTGAACGACGAACTCGCCGGCCTCGACCTTCAGGCCCTTGTCGGACACCGTCGCACCGTCGATCTTCACGCCGCCCTGCTCGATGTTGCGCAGCGCTTCGCTCGTCGACGGCACGAGGCCCGCCTGCTTCAGCAACTGGCCGATCGCGAGCGGCGCACCCGCGAGCGTGACCGACGGGATGTCGTCCGGCACGCCGCCCTTCGCGCGATGATTGAAATCTTCGAGCGCACGCTCGGCGTCAGCCTGCGAATGGAAGCGCGCGACGATTTCCTGCGCGAGCAGCACCTTGAAGTCGCGCGGATTGCGGCCGCCTTCGGCGTCGCGCTTGAAGCCGGCGATTTCGTCGAGGCCGCGGAACGACAGCAGTTCGAAGTAACGCCACATCAGCGTGTCCGAGATGCTCATCAGCTTGCCGAACATGTCGGTCGGCTTCTCGCTGATGCCGACGTAGTTGCCCTTCGACTTCGACATCTTCTCGACGCCGTCGAGGCCTTCGAGCAGCGGCATCGTCAGAATGCACTGCTGTTCCTGGCCGTACTGCTTCTGCAGTTCGCGGCCGACGAGCAGGTTGAACTTCTGGTCGGTGCCGCCGAGTTCGAGGTCGGCGTTCAGCGCGACCGAGTCGTAACCTTGCATCAGCGGGTACAGGAATTCGTGGATCGAGATCGGCACGCCGCTCTGGAAGCGCTTCGTGAAATCCTCGCGCTCGAGGATCCGCGCGACCGTATAGCGCGACGCGAGCTTGATCATCCCGTCCGCGCCGAGCGGCATCGACCATTCGCTGTTGTAGCGAATTTCGGTCTTTGCGCGGTCGAGCACGAGCGCGGCCTGTTCGAAGTAGGTCTTCGCGTTCGACTCGATCTGTTCGCGCGTGAGCGGCGGACGCGTCGCGTTGCGGCCCGACGGGTCGCCGATCAGCGACGTGAAATCGCCGATCAGGAAGATCACGGTGTGGCCGAGATCCTGCAGCTGACGCATCTTGTTCAACACGACCGTATGGCCGATGTGGATGTCGGGCGCGGTCGGATCGAGGCCGAGCTTGATGCGCAGCGGCGTGCCGGTGGCCGCGCTGCGCGCGAGCTTCTGCGCGAACTCTTCCTCGATCAGCAGTTCGTCGACGCCGCGCTTCGTGACGGCGAGCGCATGGCGGACTTCGTCGGTGATCGGGAAAACAGGCTTGGAACTGGGTTCGGTGCTCATCGGTGCCAGGAAGAATGTCGCAAAGACAGGGATTTTCCCATAACTTGCGCGTGCATCGCTTAACGATGCGTCAGGTTGCGCGGATAATCGGGCGCAAGGCGCGCGGCACCGGCCCGCGCCGCTCGACCCAGGAGAACCCAACGTGCCGCAACGACATCCGCAACCCGCCCATCCGGCCGACGGCATCTACTTCGGGCTGATGTCGGGAACCAGCATGGACGGCGTCGACGGCGTCGCCGTGCGTTTCGAGACCGGCCGCGCGCCGGTCGTGCTCGCGGAAGCGTTCGTCGGCTTCGCGCAATCGCTGCGCGACGCGCTGTTCGCGCTGCAGCAGCCCGGCGACAACGAGATCGACCGCGAATCGCTCGCGGCGAACGCGCTCGTCGCGCGCTACGCGGTGTGCTGTCACGAGTTGCAGCGCACCGCCGGCCTGTCGCGCGACGAGATCCGCGCGATCGGCGTGCACGGCCAGACGGTCCGGCACCGTCCCGAGCGCGGCTACACCCGCCAGCTCAACAATCCGGCACTGCTCGCCGAGCTGGCCCACATCGACGTGATCGCCGATTTCCGCAGCCGCGACGTCGCGGCCGGCGGCCACGGCGCGCCGCTCGCGCCTGCGTTCCATGCGACGATGTTCGGCGCGCCGGGCGAGACGCGGGTCGTCTGCAACCTCGGCGGCATCAGCAACATCACGATCCTGCCCGGTGATGGCGGCGACGTGCGCGGCTTCGACTGCGGGCCCGCGAACGCGCTGCTCGACGCATGGGCGACCCGCCACCTCGGCAAGCCGTACGACGACGGCGGCAAGTTCGCCGCGCGCGGCACGGTGCACGCGCCGCTGCTCGACGCGCTGCTCGACGAGCCCTACTTCGCCGCGCTGCCGCCGAAAAGCACCGGCCGCGACTTGTTCAATCCCGCGTGGCTCGACGCGAAGCTCGCCGCGTTCGCGCAGGTCGCGCCGGAACACGTCCAGGCAACGCTGACGGCGCTCACCGCCGTCTCGGTCGCCCGCGAAGTCGCGCAGCACGCGACGGATTGCAAGGCCGTGTTCGTCTGCGGCGGCGGCGCCCGCAATCCGGTGCTGCTCGCCGCGCTCGCGGAAGCGCTGCGCGAGGCCGGCGTGCCGGCGACGGTGGAGACGACGGCCGCGCTCGGCGTGCCGCCGCAACAGGTCGAAGCGCTCGCGTTCGCGTGGCTCGCGTATCGCTTCACCGCGCGTCAGCCCGGCAACCTCGCGAGCGTGACGGGTGCAGCGGATGCGCGCGTGCTAGGCGCGCTTTATCCGCGCTGACGGAAGGCCGAAGGAAGCGGTTCGCGCCGCGCATGGGCACAAAAAAACGGGGCATGAAGCCCCGTTTTTCATTCCGGCGAACCGGACAGGATCCGTCGTGCGTTCAGACCGAGAACGACGAGCCGCACCCGCAGGTGGTCGTTGCGTTCGGGTTCTTGATCACGAACTGGGCGCCGTTGAGGTCGTCCTTGTAGTCGATCTCGGCGCCGACCAGGTACTGGTAGCTCATCGAGTCGATCAGGAGCTGGACGCCGTTCTTGTTCATCACGGTGTCGTCCTCGTTGACTTCCTCGTCGAACGTGAAGCCATACTGGAAGCCCGAGCAGCCGCCGCCCTGCACGAATACGCGCAGCTTCAGGTCGGGATTGCCCTCTTCGTCGATCAGTTGCTTGACCTTGTCGGCCGCGGCGTCGGTGAAGACGAACGGTACCGGCATTTCGGTGGTCGTTGCTGCGGATTCGGTAACAGCGTTCATGCGAACTCTCCAAAAAGCTTTAGCCGCTATTGTAGGGCCGATCAGAAGATCGTGCTGATGTCCATGAAATCAATAGGTTCTTGTTGATTTCCGTAAAGGAAACGGCCCGCGGGACCGCGCCGCGCGGGCATAAAAAAACCGCCAGCGCGAAAGCTGGCGGTTTTTCCGGCGGACGCCGCCCGGAAGCGGCGCGGCCATGAAGCGGAATTAACGCTTCGAGAACTGCTTTGCGCGACGTGCCTTGCGCAGACCAACCTTCTTACGCTCGACTTCACGTGCATCGCGCGTGACGAAGCCTGCGTTCGACAGCGACGGCTTCAGCGTCGCATCGTAGTCGATCAGCGCGCGGGTGATGCCGTGGCGCACCGCGCCTGCCTGACCCGTTTCGCCGCCGCCGTTCACGTTCACCTTGATGTCGAACGTCTGGCCGTGGTTCGTGAGTTCCAGCGGTTGACGCACGATCATCAGCGACGTTTCGCGCGAGAAGTAGTCAGCGATGGGCTTGCCGTTGACGATGATGTCGCCCTTGCCAGCCTTGATGAAGACACGTGCGACTGCGCTCTTGCGGCGGCCCGTACCGTAGTTCCAGTTACCGATCATGTGGGCTCCCCTTAGATCTCGAGCGCTTTCGGCTGTTGAGCCGAGTGCGGATGCGTCGCTTCAGCGTAGACCTTCAGCTTCTTGATCATCGCGTAGCCGAGCGGGCCCTTCGGCAGCATGCCCTTGACCGCCTTCTCGAGCGCACGGCCCGGGAAGCGTTCTTGCATCTTGCCGAACGTCGTTTCATAGATACCGCCCGGGTAGCCCGAGTGACGGTAGTACTTCTTGTCCAGAGTCTTGTTGCCCGTGACCTTCAACTTGCTTGCGTTGATGATGATGATGAAATCACCAGTGTCGACGTGCGGGGTGAACTCAGGCTTGTGCTTGCCGCGCAGACGGCGTGCCACTTCGCTGGCAACACGGCCGAGAACCTTATCCGTCGCGTCAATCACGTACCATTCGCGCGTCACCTCATGGGCTTTTGCGGAAAACGTCTTCATGATCGATCCAAAAAAAATGCTTTGCCCGATGTGTTCTTCCTGCTTGTCTGTGTGCGCTTCGAGGCGCGGTGCAGGCTCTCCCTGTTCTTTTTCCGTGGGCATGAATGCGGAAAAGCCCTGAATTATAAAGGAAATACGGCAGCGCGGTCAAAAAGAATCCACGTCCCGTGCCGGCGGCGCCCGAAATGGGCCAAAATCCGGTCGTGCCCCGATATGCCAGGCGAACCGAGCGCCCGGGGAGGCACCCATCGACGCGCGGCACCTGACCTTGCCGCGCCAGACCGGCCGACAACGGAAAAACAACAAACAAGCATGATGAAACAAGGACTTACGCCCCTTCTCGCGGCCGCATTGCTGGCCGCCGCGGCGCCCGCCGTCGCCGCCCGGGCCGGCTGCGAGGCCAAGCTCGACGCACTCGACGCTCGTATCGCCGACGCCCGCGGCGCCCATGCCGAAGATCGCATCGCCCGCCTGCGCGCGGTACGCGAACGTGTACGCCATTTCTGCGCGCGCGGTCATGGCCACGCATCGGCCGCGCAGGTTTCGCCCCCTGCCGCCGGCTCGACCGACACGCCAACCGGCGCGGCATCGCACGCGGCCGCACGACATCCCGCGTAAACGGAGTCAAAGACAGGGAGTCAACGACCGACATCGAAGCGCGCAAACTGCGCGTCGATGCTTGCATGGGACGAAAAAAAGCCCGAACGGCTGGTTCGGGCTTAATCCACCTTAGGAGGAGGGTGGAGGAGACATGCGGAGGTTGCCGCAGCGCGACAACCAATGAAGCTCATTATACGAATGCGCCGGCGACTTCACAAGAAAATTTGCATTGCGAAATTCACAACCATAATGTGGAATATGGATGATTTCGTCGCCAGATCACGTTTTCTCTTTTGAAATCAATCGATTGGAAAACAAGGATGCAACCGGGAGTCCGCCACATCTAGAGCAAAACCCCTAAAGCAGGCAGGGAAATCGGCGTTCGGCGCGCCGCCAGGCGCCGCGTGCGGCGGCGCGACGTTGCACGTCGTGCAGCGCATCAGCCGACCGTTGCACTGCGGGCTACAATGCATGATCGAATTCGAATCAGGCAACGCTGGAGTGCAAGCATGGAATGCAAAGTAAGCTGGATGGGTCAGGACGGCATGGCGTTTTCCGCTCAGACCGGAAGCGGACACCTCGTCGCGATGGACGGCGCACCGGAAGGCGGTGGCCATAATCTCGCACCGCGCCCGATGGAAATGGTGCTGGTCGGCACCGGCGGCTGCACCGCGTACGACGTCGTGCTGATCCTGAAGAAGAGCCGTCAGGAAGTCACCGGCTGCTCGGTCACGCTGAAGGCCGAACGCGCGAGCGAAGATCCGAAGGTGTTCACGAAGGTCCACTTCCACTTCACCGTCACGGGCCGCAACCTGAACCCGGCCACGGTCGAACGCGCGATCAACCTGTCGCACGACAAGTACTGCTCCGCGTCGATCATGATCGCGAAGACGGCCGAGCTCACGCATTCGTTCGACATCGTCGCGGCCTGAACGCCTAGCAGCCACGGATGAAAAAAAAGGGCCGGCGCTCCTGACGGAGCGCCGGCCCTTTCGCATTCGAACGGCAAAGCAGGCCGATAAGCCGGATTCTGTGCACGCTGCACGCCGAAGCGCACGGCGCGTGGCAGCCATTCCTCTAGGCGCGCCATTGCTGACGCGCTCAAGCTTCCTACCCGCAGACGAGACGGGGGCACCGTCCTGCATCCGAAAATGCGCGCCTGCCTACTTGGAATTGCTCCGGGTGGAGGTTACCGTGCCGGCGGACGTCGCCGTCGCCGCGGTGCGCTCTTACCGCACCGTTTCACCCTTACCTGATCCCGGCTTGCGCCGGGCCATCGGCGGTTTGCTTTCTGTTGCCCTGTTCCGCGTGTCGCCACGGATGGCCGTTAGCCATCACCCTGCCCTGTGGAGTCCGGACTTTCCTCGCCCTCGCCTGCCCGAAGGCGGCGAGGCCGCGACTGCCTAGCCTGCTTTGCGACGCGCATTCTAGCACTGCGCGCCGCCGCCGGCAGCGCGCGAACGGCGGCCGCTGCGGAAAACCGCCGGATCGTCGTAGAACGCGGGCACGGCATTCGCGTCACACCAGCCCGGCACGCCGAGCACCGGGAGCGGCGCGAAATCGCGGCTCGTCAGGTCACGGGTCGCGAGTTCGCCGGCGATCCGCTCATCGACGTGCGCGGCACGCTGCGCGTCGGGCCACGAGAAATAGTCGTCACTCACTTCGACGATCCACGTGTGCGCGGTGCAGGACTTGTACGGCACGACGAGCTTCTCGAGCAGCGCATGGCCGACGAGCCGCGCCTCGCAGCGCGTGCCCCACGCGTCGCGCGCCGCCACCAGCAGTTGCTGCCAGTTGAAGCCGCGCAGCGCGTCGGCGAGCGCGCGGTCGGCCGTCACGAACAGCGCGGCGTTCTCGTCGAACAGCGTGAGCGCATCGCGCAGCGTGCCGCGCACGGGACCGACGCCGCCCGCGGCGTCGATCGCCGCGGCCTGGCGTGCGTTCAGCGCGGCCTTGGTGCGCGGATACGCGAACCAGACGAGCGCATTGAAGAAGTCGTGAAGATTGTGGCGGGTCGGGACGCCGCCCGTGTCGGCGATATGGGTTTCGTATGCGATGCCTGGCGGCAGCTCCGCCTGCGGCACGAAGCGCAGCGGCCGGCCTCGGCCGCTCGCCCGCGTACCGCCACGCAGCGCGCCGTTCAACGCATCGAGCAACGCGGTCTCGCCCGTGAGCGCCGCCGCCTGCAGCGTACGACCGGGCGCCGCGTAAGGCGCGAGCCACGGCGCCAACCAGTCGATCTGCGCGAATACCGCCGCCCCACCGCCGGCCGTCAGGCCGGCCCCGCGCGGCGGCGTGCCGGTCACGCGAATTTCCAGCCGATCGTTTCGCCGGCGCGCAGCGGGACGACCGGCGTATCGCCCGCGAAGACCTCGCGCGGCAGTTCCCAGGTCTCGCGGCGCAGCGTGATCGTCTCGGTGCTGCGCGGCAGCCCGTAGAAATCGGCGCCGAAGCGGCTCGCGAAATTCTCCAGCTTGTCGAGCGCGCCGGCCTGGTCGAACGCTTCCGCATACAGCTCGAGCGCGTGCAGCGCCGTGTAGCAGCCCGCGCACCCGCACGCGGTTTCCTTCGCGCCGCGCGCGTGCGGCGCGCTGTCGGTACCGAGGAAGAAGCGCGGGTTGCCCGACGTCGCCGCTTCGACGAGCGCGACGCGGTGCGTCTCGCGCTTCAGCACCGGCAGGCAGTAGTAATGCGGGCGAATCCCGCCGACGAACAGCGCGTTGCGGCTGTACAGCATGTGCTGCGGCGTGATCGTTGCGCCGAGCAGGCCCGGCGCCGCGTCGGCATCGCGCACGTAGTCGGCCGCGTCCTTCGTCGTGATGTGCTCGAACACGACCTTCAGGCCCGGGAAATCGCGGCGCAGCGGCGTCATCACGCGGTCGATGAACACCTTCTCGCGATCGAACATGTCGATCGCCGGATCGGTCACCTCGCCGTGCACGAGCAGCGGCATGCCGGTTTCCTGCATGACCTCGAGCGTCTTCGCGCACTTCGCGAGATCGCTGACGCCGTGATCGGAGTTCGTCGTCGCGCCGGCCGGATACAGCTTCACGCCGTGCACGAAGCCGCTGTCGCGCGCGCGGCGGATTTCGTCGGGCGCCGTGTTGTCGGTCAGGTACAGCGTCATCAGCGGCTCGAACGCCATGCCCGCCGGCAGCGCGGCCAGGATTCGCTCGCGATAGGCCTGCGCCTGCGCGGTGGTCGTGACGGGCGGCTTCAGGTTCGGCATGACGATCGCGCGGGCGAACTGGCGCGCCGTGTGCGGCAGCACCGCGGCCAGCATGTCGCCGTCGCGCAGGTGCAGGTGCAGGTCGTCGGGACGGGCGAGCGTGAGCGTCGCCGGAGAGGAAGCGTTCGAGGCAGTCATAGGAGGCGTCGTGAGGAACGGGCTGGCCATCTGCGGGGCCGGAACGCACGTGCGCGGGCCGACTGACGGCAAACCGCAACACGAGGCCTTCGGCCGGCGGAATCCGCTTTTTACCGCTCAAGGCTCGGTGATATGCTAGAAGCCACATTGTACCGGGGTTCACCCGGTTGGTTACCCCGCTTCCGCCCCCGCCCCAAGTAAAATGTGCCAACTCCTAGGAATGAACTGCGCCGCGCCGACGGACGTCACATTCTCCTTCACAGGTTTCGCGGCCCGGGGCGGCCTCACCGATCACCATGCCGACGGCTGGGGGATCGCGTTCTTCGAAGATAAAGCCTGTCGGCTCTTCGTCGACCATCAGGCGTCGGCCACGTCGCCTATCGCCGAAATGGTGAAGCGCTACCCGATCAAGTCCAAGAACACGATCGCGCACATCCGCAAGGCCACGCAGGGCCACATCCTGCTCGAGAACAGCCACCCGTTCATGCGCGAGCTGTGGGGGCGGCACTGGATCTTCGCGCATAACGGCGATCTGCAGGACTACGAACCCGACCTCGACGGCAGCGTCTACCATCCGGTCGGCACGACCGACAGCGAGAAGGCGTTCTGCGTGCTGATGCAGGGGCTGCGCGAAGCGTTCCCCGGCGCGCAGCCGCCGTTGCCGGAGCTGTTCGAGCGCGTCGGCGAGCTGACGCGCGGCATCACCGATCACGGCGTGTTCAACTTCCTGATGTCGAACGGCCAGGCGCTCTTCGCGCACTGCTCGACGCGGCTGCACTACCTCGTGCGGCGCTGGCCGTTCTCGACCGCGCATCTGGTCGACGAAGACCTGTCGATCGACTTCGCGAAATACACGACGCCCGAGGATCGCGTCGCGGTGATCGCCACGCAGCCGTTGACCGACAACGAAATCTGGACCTCGTTCGAACCGGGCGAGCTGATCATGTTCCAGTGCGGCGACGTCGCCGCGCGGATGCAGATCCCGGTGCCCGAACGCGTGCTCGAGAAGCTGCGCAACCCGGCGCTCGACGCATCGGCGTCCGCGCCGTGCGGCGGTGTGCGGCGCGAGGCGCTGGCGGCCGGCACCGCGGACGACGCCGACGACCCGATCGACTTCTGAGCGCGCCGCGCCGTCGGGCGCCCGCTTTCCCGCCTTCCGCGTGTATACGAACGTCACGACCCGGCGATCACCGGCAGTGAAAGTCTGCGCCCGATGACGTTACACGTTTCATTCAGATCGTCATTAGATGCATGCGATCATCGACATGCAACATTCGCTTTTATTTTATTAATTTTCGAGTAAAAATAATTCATCGGCGAAAAACAAGACAAGAGCGATCGAAAGCGGATAATCCGGAAACCATAGAATAAAGCACAAACCAAATACCGACCGTGCGCTATCCCACCGACCGGACGATTCCGGCCGGTCTATAGAAAAACCCGCCAAACCCTTCCCCACCAATGCTTTCAGTTCGATTAACCACACAATTCAGAAATACCACCCCATACCGTTAGCATCCTCACATATCTTAATTTTTCGAAAATCGGCAACCTCCTCGATTAGTAGACTCGTTCCATCTTCGGTGTAACGCATCCTGATTGGCACTCGACGCAGCCCCGGCTGCCGCACGCCCATTCGAAATACACGTCACCGTGGAATGCGCATTCGCCGCATACGGCGAATACCAGTTCAAATAAAGAGAGAGGGGCTTGTCGTGAATCACTCATTTCGATCGATATGGAGCGAAACCGCCGGCTGCTGGGTCGCGGTTGCGGAAACGGCCCGGGCGCGCGGCAAGCGTTCGGGCAGCCAATCGGCCGCAAGCCGCCGTGCCGGCCGCACGGCCATCCGCCGCTCGCCGTTGCGCGTCGCCGCGCTCGGTGCCGCGCTGGCCGCGCTGTCGGCCGGCTCCGCGTACGCATCGACCTGCGGTAACGGTTCGGCGGTCGCAAGCGGCGGCAGTTGCGCGCTCGGCAGCGTCAGCCCGACCGTCAACGACAACCGGGCCGGCGCTACGACCGTGTCGGGCGGCGACACGGTCGGCGTGACGGGTGCATGGACGGGCGCCGCCGGCGACCCCGGCTATACGCTCACGCCGATCGGCAATACGTCCATCGTGTCGGGCAACCCGAACCAGCCGCTGCTGTCGCTCGGCGGCAAGACGCAGAGCGTCAGCACGCCCGACACGATCACGGGCACCCATACGTCGATCGCCACGTACAACTCGTCCGCGTTCGCCGCGTCGACGGCCGGCTCGACCAACGTGCCCGTCTACCATGACGTAAACGGCAACCAGTACGTGAACCTGCGGATCGGCACCGTCGACAACACCGGCGGCACGCTGAACGTGTCGATCGGCAACGCCGCGAACGCGCCCGACTCGGCCGGCAACGCGATCTCGATCGCGCCGAAGCAGACCGACCTGACCTTCGCGGACGGCACCGGCTCGGCAAAGAGCATCGTCAACTGGAATTCGCGCAACCAGGTCTGGCTCGGCACAGGCGACTATCTCGCGAGCGGCGGTGCCGTCGGCAATCTCCAGCTCGACGTCCCGGCCTACGCGGGGACCTTCACCGCATTCGACGGCAGCACGTGGACCGTCATCGACGCCGCGTCGCTCGCCGCGTACAACGACTTCCTGGTGCGCTCGGTCCAGAGCGGCGCGCTCGGCTCGCAGGCCGCCTACGACACGGCGTTCGGCCAGGCCGTCACGTTCTCGAAGGAAACCTTCCAGTATGCGAACAACGTGTCCGCCGGCGACAAGAACACGCTGCCGATCGATCACCTGTCGGCAATGCACGGCACCGGCGCGAACGCGACGCTGCAGATCGGCAAGGACGGCCAGATCGACTTCCGCGGCACCAACACGATCGCGTCGAGTTCGGCCGTCCTCGCGGAAAACGGCGCGCACTTCGTCAACGACGGGCGCCTGTCCGGCGACTTCACGCTGGTGCGCCTGCTGAGCGGCGCAAGCGGCGTCAACAACGGCACGATCTCGTCCGGCTATGCGTCCGGCGACAATTTCGACACGAGCGGCAGCGCGCCGCCCGACAACTTCGGCTTCCACGCGTACACCGAGGGCAACGGCGTGTACGCGAGCGGCACGGGCACCTCGTTCGTCAACAACGGCGTGATGAACGTCGGCGCGTGGACGCTCGACGGCAACCGCCCCGACCTACAGAACTACGCGGTGGCCGTGACGAGCGGTGCGAACGCGTCGAACGCCGGCACGATCAACGTCGGCGTCAACGCGACGACGCTCGACAGCCAGGTGATCGGCGGCCTCGCGGCCGGCGGCACCTTCACGAACGCCGCCGGCGGCACAATCTATCTCGGCCGCGCGGCCCAGTACGGACCGGGGGCAGCGGCGAACGACGTCGCGCTGTCCGCGCATTCCTACGGGATCCTGCTCGGCGCATCGGGCACCGCCAGCAACCTCGGCTCGATCGTGATCGGCTCGCAGACGCAAAACGGCGCCGGGATGGCGAGCATCGACTCGACGTCCGGCACGCTGCGCAACGCGGGCACGATCGCCGTGAACGGCGCGGCACCCGGCACGCCGTTCGCCAACGTCGGCATGCTCGCGGCCAATACGGCCGCGACCGTGACCAACACGGGCACGATCACGCTGAATGGCGTGAACGGCATCGGCATCATGGTGGTCGGCACCGGTGCGACCGCGACGGCCGCGACGTCGACCGGCACGATCAACGTGGCCGGCGGGCTCGATCCGGCGTCGGACACGCGCAACTACGGCGTGTGGGCCGAAGGGCCGCGCGCGAAGGCCACGGTCGACGGCGCGCTCAACCTGACCGGCAACGGTGCGATCGGCGTCCATGCACGCTCGGGCGCGACGATCAACGTCGACGCCAACGCCGTGCCGGCCTTCATGTCGGGCACGAACCAGACCGGCTTCTACGCATACGGCGCCGGCTCGAAGATCAATGTCGCCGCGCAGCATCTGAGCGTCGATACCGACGATTCGACGCTGTTCCGCATCGCGGGCGGCGCGGCCTACACGGGCGCGTCGGCGGCCGGCACGCTGACGACCGACGTGAACGGCCAGCGCGCGCGCGGCGTGCTCGCGACGGGCGCCGGCACGACGCTGTCCACCGGCCACGCCACCTACAACGTCAACGGCGCGAACGGCATCGCGGTCGCGGTCGAAGGCGGTGCGAAGGGCACGATCGACTCGGGCGCGACCATCGACCTGAATGCGGCCGGCGCGATCGCGGGCACCGTCGACGGCCAGGCACACGCGCTCAGCGGCGCGAACGCCGGTACGCCGGTGGCGACGACGCTGACCAACAACGCGGCGGTCGCGTCGTCGACGGCCGGCGTGACCGGCTTCGTCGCGCAAAACCTCGGCACGCTCGAGAACCGCAATACGGTGCTGCTGACCGGCGCCGGCTCGACGGGGGTCGTGGCCGGCACGCTGGGCACGGTGAACAACGCATCGGCGATCCGAGTATCGAACGGCACCGGCGCGCTCGTGCAGGGCGCGTCGGCCACGCTCGCCAACGCGGGCACGATCGAGGCGGACGACGGCATCGCCGGCGTGCACCTGACGGGGTCCGGCGCGTCGGTCGCGCTGTCGGGCGCGGGCACCGTCGTCGCGAACGGCAGCGCCGACGGCGTGCTGATCGACTCGACCGTGTCGGGCGGCGGGATCGCGGCCGGCGCGACGTCGATCGCGGTGGGCGGCGCCGGCAAGGGCATCGACAACCTCGGCGCAAACACGACGATCGTGCTGTCGGGCACGCAGATCGGCACGACCGGCAACGGCGCCGACGGACTATCGTCGACGGGCGCCGGCGCGCGCATCGCGACCGATGCGGCGACCGTCGTGCGCACCGCCGGCGACGACGCGCGCGGCCTCTTCGTGACGGGCGCAGATTCGACGCTCGCGGCCGACGGTACGACCGTCGCGACGACGGGTGCCGGCGCGCACGCGATCGTCGCGGGCAGCGGCGCGACCGCCCTGCTGTCGGGCGCGAAGGTGTCCACGGCGGGCACGGCGGCCGACGGCCTCGTCGCACGGAACGGCGGCCGCATCGGCGACACGGGTTCGTCGATCGCGAGCGCGGCCGGCAACGGCGCGACGGTCGACGGCGGCGGCGTGCTCGCGCTGACCGGCACGACGCTCAAGGGCGCGACGGCCGGCGTGCTGAGCACCGACACGCTCGCGACCGGCGCGACCAGCGCCGTGCTCGTCGACGGCGGCAGCGTCGCGTCCATCGCCGGGCCGGCGTTCGCCGCGCGCGGCGGCACGGTCGACATCGCTGTGCGCAACGGCACCGTCGTGACGGCCGGCAACGGCACGCTGCTGGACCTCGCGAACGGCAGCACCGCGACCTTCAACGCATCGGCTGTGAATCTCGCCGGCGACATCGTGTCGGACGCGTCGAGCACCGGCAACGTGTTCCTGACGAACGGCACGACCCTCACCGGCAAGATCGACCCGGTCGCGCTGACCGTCGACGGCACGAGCACGTGGCACATGACCGGCAGCTCCGTGCTGAGCAGCCTGAACAATGCGGGCCTGGTCGCGTTCGCCGCGCCGTCCGGCGCGCCGACGGCGGCAGGCAGCTACCGGACGCTGACGACGGGCAGTTATGTCGGCAACGGCGGCACGATCGCGCTGAACACCTATCTCGGCGCCGATGCGTCGCCGACCGACCGGCTGATCGTGAACGGCGGCGCCGCGACGGGCACGACGGGGCTGAAGGTCGCGAACACGGCCGGCACCGGCGCGCAGACGACGGGCGACGGTATTCCGGTGGTCGTCACGACCAACGGCGGCACGACCTCCGCATCGGCGTTCCATCTCGCGGGCCCGGTGCAGGCGGGCGCATATGAATACCGGCTCTACCGCGGCGGCCAGAGCGATGCGAACGGCTGGTATCTGCGCTCGCAACTCGACCCGACGGACCCGGGCGATCCGGTCGGCCCGAACGTCATCAACGGCGGCGGCGGCAATCTCGCGTACCGTCCGGGTGTTGCAGGCTATGCGATGACGCCGCTGCTGAACGCCGACTACGGCTTCTCGACGCTCGGCAAGCTGCACGAGCGCGTCGGCGACATCTACAACCTCGAGAAGCAGGCGCCGGGCAACCGCGACGGCGTCTGGGGCCGCGTGGGCGGACAGAGCCTCGATGCGAACGCGGGCCGCTTCGCGGCCGACGAGCGCACGTTCTTCGCGCAGTTCGGCAAGGACTGGACGCTCGACCAGGCGCCGGCCGGCGGCAGCACGCATGCGGGCGTGACGGCGAGCATCGGCGTCGCGAACGCGAGCTTCAGCGACATGGCACGCGCCGGCACGTCGGGCCTGTCGACGTCGACCGGCTCGGTCGAGATGCATGCACAGAGCATCGGCGGCTACTGGACGCGCTACCTGTCCGACGGCACCTACTTCGACAGCGTCGGCCAGGTCACGCACTACGGTAACCGCTATCGCGACAGCTACGGCAACGAGGCATCGCAGAACGGCTTCGGCATCGCACTGTCGCAGGAGGTCGGCAAGCCGTTCGGGATCGGCGGCACGCCGATCGCGGTCGAGCCGCAGGCGCAGTTGATGTACCAGTACCTGAAGCTGAACGGGTTCAACGACAACGTGTCGGCCGTGTCGGGCACGACGACCAGTGCGTTGCGCGGACGCGTCGGCGTGCGCATCTTCCGGCCGAACCTCGATGCGAACGCGGGCGGCGGCGCCGCGACGCCGTACTTCACGGCCGACGTGCTGCACGACTTCCTGTCGCCTGGCCAGACCGTCGTCGGCGGCACGCCGTTCGCGACGCACCTGGGCCGCACGTGGTACGAGCTCGGCCTTGGCGTGACCGCGGGCTTCGGCAAGTCGGGCGAGTTGTACGCGAACGTGAAATATGCGCGCAACATCGGCGGCGATTACCGGCGCGGCGTCACCGGGCAGGTCGGTTACCGCTACAGCTGGTGACGCCCGGTGCCGGAATCGGTCCGTCGCCGGCGGCGGCCGACGGGCAACCGACGAAAAAAAACCGCCCGGCATTCGGCCGGGCGGTTTGCGCATGCCGCGCGCACGAAGCGCGCGACGCACGAGCGCTCAGTGCAGGATCTTCGCGAGGAAGTCCTTCGCGCGATCCGACTTCGGATTCGAGAAGAAATCGTCCTTGCGGTCGTCCTCGACGATCGCGCCCTTGTCCATGAAGATCACGCGATGGGCGACCTTCTTCGCGAAGCCCATTTCGTGCGTGACGACCATCATCGTCATCCCTTCCTGCGCGAGCTCGACCATCACGTCGAGCACCTCGTTGATCATTTCCGGATCGAGCGCGGACGTCGGTTCGTCGAACAGCATCGCGATCGGGTCCATCGACAGCGCGCGCGCGATCGCGACCCGCTGCTGCTGGCCGCCCGACAGCTGGCCCGGAAACTTGTGCGCATGCGCCTTCAGGCCGACGCGATCGAGCAGTTTCATGCCCTTCTCGGTCGCTTCGTCCTTGCCGCGGCCGAGCACCTTGATCTGCGCAAGCGTCAGGTTCTCGGTGATCGACAGATGCGGAAACAGCTCGAAATGCTGGAACACCATCCCGACCTTCGAGCGCAGCTTCGACAGGTTCGTCTTCCTGTCGCCGACCGACTGGCCGTTCACGAGGATCTCGCCCTGCTGGAACGGCTCGAGGCCGTTCACGGTCTTGATCAGCGTCGACTTGCCCGAGCCCGACGGGCCGCACACCACGACCACTTCGCCTTTCTTCACCTCGGTCGTGCAATCGGCGAGGACCTGAAACTGGCCGTACCACTTCGAAACGTTCTTGATGGAAATCATCTTGTGACCTTTTTCTGGAGACCTTTGACGAGGGCAGACGCCACCGAGCAAATCACGAAATAGCATGCACCCGCGAACAGGACCATCTCGACGGTCGTGCCGTCGCGATCGCCGATGTTGGCGGCCGTGCGGAAGAAGTCCGCGAGGCTGATCACGTACACGAGCGACGTGTCCTGGAACAGAACGATCGCCTGCGTGAGCAGCAGCGGCACCATCGCGCGGAACGCCTGCGGCAGGATCACGAGGCGCATGGCCTGCGCGTAGTTCATGCCGAGCGCGAACGCGGCGTTCACCTGCCCGCGCGGCACCGCCTGGATACCGGCGCGGATGATCTCGGAATAATACGCGGCTTCGAACAGCGAGAACGCGACCATCGCCGACGCAAGCCGGATGTCGATCGTCGGCGACAGCCCGAGCACACCCTGCAGCACCTGCGGCACGATCAGGAAGAACCACAGCAGCACCATCACGAGCGGGATGGAGCGGAACACCGTCACGTATGCCTTCGCGAACCACTCGAGCGGCTTCACGCCGGACAGCCGCAGCAGCGCCAGCAGCGTGCCCCAGACGATGCCGATGACGATCGCGATCAGCGTGATCTTGAACGTGACGATCGCCCCCGTCCACAGCGTCGGAATCGCGCCGGGAATACTACTCCAGTCGAACTGATGCATCACTTGCCTCCGATGTAGCCGGGCAGCCGCGTGCGGCCTTCGATCCAGCGCATGAACGCCATCACGACGAGGTTGATGAGCACGTACGCGAGCGTCACCGCGATGAACGACTCGTAGGTCTGCGCGGTGTAGTCGACGAGCTGACGGGCCTGCGCGGACAGGTCGAGCAGGCCGATCGTCGACGCGACCGCCGAGTTCTTGAAGATGTTCAGGAACTCGGACGTGAGCGGCGGCACGATGATCCGGTATGCAACCGGCAGCAGCACGTAGCGGTACGTCTGCCATTGCGTGAAGCCCATCGCGAGGCCGGCCGCGCGCTGGCCCTTCGGCAGCGCGTTGATCCCCGAGCGTACCTGTTCGCACACGCGCGCGCCCGTGAACAGGCCGAGACAGATGATCGACGCGGTGAAGAACTGCGTGCCGGGCGGCAACTGCTTGATCCAGGTGCCGATCGACGCGGGCAGCAGTTCGGGCACGACGAGGTACCAGACGAAGAACTGCACGATCAGCGGGATGTTCCGGAAGATCGACACGTAGACGGTGCCGATCGCGGACAGCCATTTGTTCGGCACCGTGCGCAGCACGCCGAACAGCGAACCGACGATCAGCGCGACGACCCAGGCGACGAGCGACACCTCGATCGTCACCCAGAATCCGGACATCAGCCATCCGAAGTAAGTCGTCGGCTCGCCGGTCGAGACGGGGCTCAGGAAGATGCCCCAGTTCCAGTGGTAAGACATGGGCAAGACTCCAGCAAAAAGAAACGGAAGAAGCGAGGCCTCTTCCGTTTCAGTAGCGTCATTTCTGCGTCAACGGCTGCGTGGTCAGTCGAGCGCCTTGTCGTTCGGGTTCGCGTACAGCTTCTTCATCGAATCGGACAGCGGGAAGTTCAGGTTCAGCCCCTTCGGCGGGATCGGGTTCTCGAACCACTTCGCGTAGATCTTCGCGGCTTCGCCCGATTTCTCGACTTGCGAGATCGCGTCGTCGACGACCTTCTTGAAGTCAGCATCGCCCTTGCGCATCATGCAGCCGTACGCCTCTTCCGACTGCGGCGTGCCGACGATCACCCACTCGCCCGGCTGCTTCGCCTTCGCGCGTTCGCCCGCGAGCAGCGCGTCGTCCATCATGAACGCGACCGCGCGGCCCGACTCGAGCGTGTTGAACGAGTCGCCGTGGTCCTTCGCGCTGATGATGTTCATGCCCAGCTGCTTGTCGTTGTTCATCTTGCGCAGCAGGCGCTCGGACGTCGTGCCGGCGGTGGTCACGACCGTCTTGCCCTTCAGGTCCGCGAAGTCCTTCACGCCCGAATCCTTCTTCGTCATCAGGCGCGTGCCGATCACGAAGATCGTGTCGGAGAATGCGGCCTGCTGCTGACGCTCCGTGTTGTTGGTCGTCGAGCCGCACTCGATGTCCACCGTGCCGTTCTGCACGAGCGGGATGCGGTTCTGCGACGTCACCGGGATGTTCTTGACCTGCAGGTTCGGCAGGTTCAGCTTCTTCTTCACCGCGTCCACGACCTTCATCTGGAATTCGCGCGAATAACCGACGACCTGCTGGTTCTGGTCATAGTAGGAGAACGGAATCGACGATTCGCGGTGGCCCAGCGCGATCACGCCCGTGTCCTTGATCTTCTTCAGCGTGCCGGTCTCCTGTGCATGCGCGCCGCTCGCGAACGCGCACAGCGCCGCGACCATCAGGACTGCCTTCTGGTATTTCATTTTGGTCATCTCCTTGGCTAAAACCCGCGCCAGTGTATCAAAGTAATATTTTTGAAAGTACTGGTTGTTTACCGTACTACGAATCGTCCTGTACGAAGCCGTCCTCCCGGCTTCGCGCGCCTCCTGTAGCGCCTGAATGCACACGCGGGCGGTGCCGAATTCGGCACCGCCCGCGAGGGTTCATGCACACAATCGGGTGGATTGCGTCATGCTTTTGTCATAGTCATCCGATCGACTCGGAAATGACCGATCAGGGATACAGGCCGCGCATTTCGCGCGCCATCAGGATGCGCTTGCACGCAACGATGAACGCCGCCGTACGCACCGACACCTTGTGCTCTTCCGCGACCGCCCACACGCCGGCGAACGCTTCGCGCATCACGCGCTCGAGACGGTGGTTGATCTCGTCTTCCGTCCAGAAGAAGCTGGAGAAGTCCTGCACCCACTCGAAGTACGACACGGTCACGCCGCCCGCGTTCGCGATCACGTCGGGGATCACGAGCACGCCGTTCGCGCTCAGGATGTCGTCGGCCGCCGTCGTCGTCGGGCCGTTCGCGCCTTCAACGATGATCTTCGTGCGGATCTTCGATGCGTTCTTCTCGGTGATCTGGTTTTCCAGTGCCGCCGGGATCAGGATGTCGGTCTCGACCGTCCAGAACTCGTCGTTCGGCATCGGTTCCGCGCCTTCGAAGCCCGCGACGCCGCCCGTGCGTGCGACGTGGTCGAGCAGCTTGTTCGAATCGAGGCCGGCCGGCTGGTAGATCGTGCCCGTGTGATCCTGCACCGCGATCACCTTCGAACCCGCTTCCTGGAACAGCTTCGCCGCGATGCCGCCGACGTTGCCGAAGCCCTGCACCGCGATGCGCGCGCCTTCGATCTCGAGGCCCTTCTTCTTCGCCGCCTCGCAACCGACGACGAACACGCCGCGGCCCGTCGCTTCCTTGCGGCCGAGCGAACCGCCGAGCGAGATCGGCTTGCCGGTCACGACGCCCGTCGACGTCTGGCCCTGGTTCATCGAGAACGTGTCCATCATCCACGCCATCACCTGTTCGTTGGTGTTGACGTCCGGTGCCGGAATGTCGGTGTTCGGGCCGATGATGATGCCGATTTCGCTGGTGTAGCGACGCGTCACGCGTTCGAGCTCACCACGCGACAGCTTGCGCGGGTCGACGCGGATGCCGCCCTTCGCACCGCCGTACGGCACGTTCACGGCCGCGTTCTTCACCGACATCCATGCCGACAGCGCCATCACTTCCGACAGCGTCACGTCCTGGTGGTAGCGCACGCCGCCCTTGCCCGGACCGCGCGACACGTTGTGCTGCACGCGATAGCCCTCGAAGTGCGCGACGGTACCGTTGTCGAGCTCGATGGGCACGTCGACGATCAGGATGCGCTTCGGACGCTTCAGCGTTTCCAGCCAGCGCGACAGCGAACCGAGGTACGGTGCGACGCGATCGACCTGCTGAAGGTAGTTGCCCCACGGGCCGAGATCGTCGGCATGAAGGTAGGACGGGATGGACTGCAGTTGCGAAGACATGGACGCTCCAACGTTCAACGGATTGCGCACATTGTCGAAAAACCCGTTTTTTTTATCCAATGCCGTTTGCTTATTCGATTATGCGTTTCTTGCATGATCGCGATTTTTCGCAAATCCGCGGTCGATTTGCGCAAGAACGCCCGCGATCGGTCGTGCATCGCGTCGGCGAAAAATCGGCGGGGAAATACGCGGAACGCCCGCCGGACAAGCGTCCGACGGGCGCGGCAAGCGCGGCGGCGGCGGCGCGCGCTCGGCTGGCGCGGTTAACCGCGCACGGTTAACCGGCGGTTTCGCGCAGCTCGTCGCGCACGACTTCCCACAGCGCGCGCACGAGCTTCTGATGCGGGTCGTCGCCCTGCAGCGCGAGCTTGTCGCAGTACAGGCGGATCTCCATCGTCAGCGTGAACGGGTGCGTGCCGCCGCGCGCGGACCGGTCGAGCCGGATCAAGCGACCGCTGGCCACCGCATCCTCGACGGCGCTGTGCGGCAGGAACGCGACGCCGTGGCCCGCGAGCGCCATCGCCTTCAGTCCTTCGGCCATGTCGGTTTCGTACACGCGATCGAGGAACAGCGACGTCGGTGCGTTCGCAATGATGACTTCGGTCATCCGGCCGAGATACGCGTTCGGCGTATACGACAAGTACGGCACGCGCGCCTCGGCCGTGCCCGGGAGCGTGTAGCGCGGCCGGCCCGCGCGGCCCGGCGCCGAAAATGCGCTGATCGGCTCGCTGCCGAGGACCAGCATGTCGTAGCGGGCCGGATCGAGCGCGACGGGGTGGCTCGGATGGTGGTAGCCCATCACGAGATCGCAGCCGCCCTCGACCAGCGACAGCACGGCGTCGTGCACGTTCAGCGCGCGCAGCCGCGTGTGGACCTGCCCCATCTTCGCTTCGATCCGCTGCAGCCAGCGCGGAAAATACGTGAGCGACAGCGTATGCGGCACCGCGAACTCGATGGTCGGCACCGGCGCGCCGACGTGGCCGCGCAGCAGCGTGCGCGCCTCGTGCGCCTGAGACAGCATCGTCAGCGCCTGCTCGTAGAAGATCTGGCCGGCCTGCGTGAGCCGCGTCGGATAAACCGAACGATCGATCAGTTCGGTCGCGAGCCACGCCTCGAGCGCCTGGATGCGCCGCGAGAACGCGGGCTGCGACACGTGCCGCAGTTCGGCGGACCGGCTAAAGCTGCGCGTTTCCGCGAGCGAGACGAAGTCTTCGAGCCATTTCAGTTCCATGCAGGCGGGCGCGACGGGCGGCGGTCGGGAGGAAGCCTGCATTCTACCGGCGGGCGGGCCGGCCCGGCGGTGCGGCGGGCAGCCCGGCGAGCCGGCCCGGGCGCCGGCCGGCGGACGGCTTGCGCGCCGCCCGGGCGCCCGCACGCGTGCCGATCGCCCACGGCGGCGGCGGCCGGACCGGTTCGGCCGGAATCGCCCCGCGCCAATGGTAAAATGCCGGATTCTCCTCCCCTCGTTCGCACCGGCCCCAAAGGCCACGCCCGATCATGTCCGACACTCGTCCCGATACGCTTTTCGCCCTCACCGCGCTCTCGCCCATCGACGGCCGCTACGCCAGCAAGACCGAAGCGCTGCGCGACTGGCTCTCCGAAGCCGCCTTCATGCGCCACCGCGTCACCGTCGAGGTGCACTGGCTGATCGCGCTGTCGCGCGCCGGCTTCGCGGAAGTCCCGCGCTTCTCGGACGCCTCCGAACAGTTCCTGCTGCAGCTCGCCGAGCGCTTCACCGCGCACGACGCCGCGCGCATCAAGGAAATCGAGCGCGTGACGAACCACGACGTGAAGGCCGTCGAATACTGGCTGAAGGAATCGGTCAAGGGCCAGGCCGAACTCGAGAAGGCCAGCGAATTCATCCACTTCGCGTGCACGTCCGAGGACATCAACAACACGTCGCACGGGATGATGCTCGCCGGCGCGCGCGAGCACGTGATCGTGCCGGCGCTGCGCACGGTCCACCAGCGCCTCGTCGCGCTGTCGCACGCGCTTGCCGAGCAGCCGATGCTGTCGCGCACGCACGGCCAGCCGGCCAGCCCGACGACGCTCGGCAAGGAGCTCGCGAACGTCGCCGCCCGCCTCGCGCGCGCGATCACGCGCATCGAGAAGGTCGAGATCCTCGGCAAGATGAACGGCGCGGTCGGCAACTTCAACGCGCATCTTTCCGCGTATCCGGAATTCGACTGGGAAGCGTTCTCGCGCGACGTGATCGAGAACCGCCTGAAGCTCACCTTCAACCCGTACACGATCCAGATCGAGCCGCACGACTACATGGCCGAGCTGTTCGATGCGGTCGCGCGCGCGAACACGATCCTGCTCGACCTCGACCGCGACGTGTGGGGCTACATCTCGGTCGGCTACTTCAAGCAGAAGACGAAGGCGGGTGAAATCGGCTCGTCGACGATGCCGCACAAGGTCAACCCGATCGACTTCGAGAACTCGGAAGGCAACCTCGGCCTCGCGAACGCGACGCTGCGCCACCTCGCCGACAAGCTGCCGGTGTCGCGCTGGCAGCGCGACCTGACCGACTCGACGGTGCTGCGCAACATGGGCGTCGCACTCGGCTACTCGCTGCTCGCGTACGACTCGCTGATCCGCGGCCTCGACAAGCTCGAAGTGAACCCGCAGCGCCTGAACGAAGACCTCGACAACTGCTGGGAAGTGCTCGCGGAGCCGGTGCAGACGGTGATGCGCCGCTACGGCATCGAGAACCCGTACGAGCAGCTGAAGGAACTGACGCGCGGCAAGGGCATCACGCGCGAAGCGCTGCAGGAATTCGTCGGCACGCTGGCGATCCCGCAGGACGCGAAGGACCGCCTGCTCGCGATGACGCCTGCGTCGTACATCGGCAAGGCCGTCGAACTCGCGAAGCGGATCGCGTAAGCGCCGCCGTCGCCGGACGGAAAAAAGCCCGATGCGAGCAATCGCATCGGGCTTTTTCATTGGCGGCTCGCGCGCGGTCGGAACGCCGGAACGCCGGCGATCAGAACGAAATCATCCGCCCCGGATTGAGCGCGCTCATCACGCTCATCGCCGCCTTCGCGGCAGGAATTGCGATCGGCGACAGTTGCCGGCCGAGCGGAATCTCGCGGTGGTCGATGCCGGTCAGCATCGAGAAATCGTCGTTGCGTCCGACGAAGTCGTCGCAGATCGCCTTGCCGATCCGCACCGTCTGCGCGACGCCATGCCCGCTCCAGCCCTGCACCATGTACATCGGCACACGGCCGTCGGTCTTGCGGCTGTCGGTCGCGCCGTTCAGCGTGAAATCGCTGACGCCGCTCCAGCAGTAGTCGAGCGCGAAGCGGCCGTCGTGCTGCGGAAATACCGTGTTCAGCCGCGTCAGCAGATACGCGTTGACGTCGGGCTGCGCCCAGCACGTACCGGTGCCCTGCCCGCCGAACAGCAGGCGGTTGCCGCGCACAGGCCGGTAATAGTCGATCTGGAACTGCGTGTCGTACACCGGCATGCCGGCCGGCATCAGCGTCGCGACGTCGACGTCGAGCGGCGCCGTCACGCTCACGTACGTGAAGAACGGCACGGTGGTGGCGCCGCCGTCGTCCAGCAGCCGGAACGTCGTGTTGTGCAGCGCGAGCACGACGCCACGGCGCGCCGTAATCGTGCCGCCCGGCGTCGTCGCGACGACGCCCGCCGGCGTCTCGTCGAGCTCCAGCACCTCGGTGCCTTCGTACAGCGCGCCGCCGTTCAGCCGGAAGCCGTGCACGAGGCCGCGCACCAGCGCGAGCGGATGAAGCTGGCCGCCGGTCGCGTCGATCGCCGCGCCGTGATACAGCCCAGAACGCACGTATTCGTCGTGCAGCTGATGGCGGCCGACGAGCGTCACGCCGGCGTCGCCGAGATGGCGGCGGGCGTCCGCGCCGTCGAGCAGCGCGCTCATGTGACCCGGGTGTACCGCCGCCGTGATGTGGCCGCGCTTGCGGTCGAGGTCGAGTGCGTAACGCGCGCCGATCGCGTCGATCAGGTCCATCGATTCGGCCGACGCGAAGCGCCACAGCCGCTTCGCGTCGTCGTGCGACAGATGGTCGATCATGTCGGCCGCTTCCCAGCGCGCGAGGCCCGGCGTGAGCTGGCCGCCGTTGCGGCCCGACGCTGCGGAGCCGACGTGATGCTTGTCGACGAGAATCGTGTCGACGCCCGCTTCCGCGAGGTGCAGCGCGGCCGATGCGCCGAGCAGCCCCGCGCCGATCACCAGCACGTCGCACACCGTGTCGTGCGCGAGCGGCGCGCCGTTTTCATGGCGCGACAACGACGCCTCGTACCAGTTGGCCGGACGCTCACCGTCGTAGCGCGACGGATCGCACCAGTTCCAGTTGTCCTTTTCGATGTTCAGTTGCGTCTGGTCGAAACGCGATTCGCCCTGGATCAGGGGTTTGTGATTGGAAGTCATGATTGCACTTGCATGGTCTTGGGCCGCCTGTCGAAGAGCCGTTCTGGCTTCGCGGGTGGGGCAGCCGGTTCCACTTGGGTGTCAACGAGATAAAGGGCGCGATGGCCCGTGTTGACGGCAGACACGCTCGTGCCTGCCAGGATCCCGGACCGTGCGAAAGCACGCATTGAAAGGTGCCGGGACACCCAATTTCTACACCGCAGAAATAATTCTACAGCGTAGAATACGCTTTCGTCAAGATTACAGTCGTTGTCATCCTGCTTCCATGAAAGACAAACCCGCCCAAGGCCCGCGCGGCCTCGACAAGGATGCGATTGTCGCGGCCGCGCTCGCGCTGCTCGAAGAGGTCGGCGAAGCCGCGTTCAGCGTGCGCAAGCTCGCGCAGTCGGTCGGCTGCGACCCGATGAGCGTGCTCTATCACTTCAAGTCGAAAGAGGGCCTGAGCCGTGCGATCGCGAACGCGCTCTCGCGCTCGCTCGTGCCGGTCGATCCTTCGCTGCCGTGGCGCGAGCGGCTGCGCGATCTCGCACGCCAGTATCGCGCGCTCGCGCTGCGCCACCCCGCCGCGTTCGCGCTGCTGCAGCGTCATATGAGCACAGGGCCAGCCGATCTCGCGCACATCGAGACCGTGCATCGTGCGCTGGCCGATGCCGGCATCCCGCGCGCCGCGCTGCCGTCCGTGTGCGTGGGCTGGTATGCGAGCGTGATCGGACTCGCCGCCGCCGAGGCCGGCGGCCTCACGCGGCCCGCGAACGATGTCGAGCTCGCGGAAATGCATGCGCTGTCCGATACCGCGCACCCGCTCGTCAAATCGGCCGCCCCGCTCTATGCGCAGCTCGATCCGGCCGCCGTGCACGACACGATGCTGGACGTGCTGCTCGACGGCATCGCGCAGCACGCCCGCGCGACCTGAGCGGCGCACGCACCTCGAACGAAAAAAGGCGCCCCGAGGGGCGCCTTTTTCACTGCTGCATGACGATTGCCGCGAACCGCGCTCAGTGCTGCTGCGCGATACCGATCTTCAGCATGACCTGATCGACGATCTGTTCGGGCGTCAGCTCGATGCTGACCACGATCGCTTCATCCGGGCCCGGTTCCTCGAGCGTGTCGAGCTGGCTCTTCAGCAGCGACGGATCGAAGAAATGGCCGGTGCGGGTCTTCAGGCGCTCGTGCAACACCTCGAACGAACCCTTCAGATACACGAACCGCACGTCGGTGTCGGAGCCGCGCAGTACGTCGCGGTACGACCGCTTCAGCGACGAGCAGGTGAACACGGCGGTCTCGCCGGCACGCTGCTTCTCCTCGATGGCCGCGCGGATCGTGCGCAGCCACGGCCAGCGGTCGTCGTCGGTCAGCGGAATGCCGTTGTGCATCTTTTCCTTGTTCGCCGCGCTGTGAAACGCGTCGCCGTCGGTATAGCTGCACGACAGGCGTTCTGCCAGCATTTCGCCGATTCGCGATTTGCCCGCGCCCGACACGCCCATTGCGATCAGAATCATTGACTACCCCTTGTTACAAAACCACGCTCAGCAACAGCGTAAAGCTCAGACCGAGCACCGAGATGATGGTTTCAAGCAGCGACCAGGTCTTGAACGTCTGGCCGACCGTCATCCCGAAATATTCCTTGATCAGCCAGAAGCCGCCGTCGTTCACGTGCGAGAAGATCAGCGAGCCCGAGCCCGTCGCGAGCACGAGCAGCTCCGGACGAACCGCCGCGCCCGACGCTGCGGCGATCGGCGCGACGATGCCGCACGCCGTCGTCATCGCGACCGTCGCCGAACCCGTCGCCAGACGCATCAGCGCCGCGACGAACCAGCCGAGCAGCAGCGGCGACAGGTGCGCGTGCTTCGCGGTCTCGACGATCTGCTGCGAGATCCCGCTGTCGCGCAGGACGCCGCCGAAGCCGCCGCCCGCACCGACGATCAGCGTGATGCCGGCGATCGGCGCCAGGCACTCGCCGCAGAACTTCTGGATCTGGTCGCGGTTGAAGCCCTGCAGCTTGCCGAACGTGAAGAAGCTCACGAGCACGGCGATCAGCAGCGCGACGTCGGAGTTGCCGGCAAAGCGCAGCAGGTTGTTCGGCAGCGACTTCGGTGCGAACACCAGGTCGGCCCAGCTGCCGACGAGCATCAGCACGACGGGCAGCAGGATCGTGAACAGCGTGATGCCGAAACTCGGCAGTTCGCGCTTGCGACCGTCCGTATGCGTATCGACGAACTGCGCCGCGAGCGGGTTGTTTTCCGGCAGCTTCACGAACTTCGAGATCATCAGCGCGAACAGCGGACCGGCGATGATCGCGGTCGGCACGCCGACGATCAGGCCGAACGCGATCGTCTTGCCGATATCGGCGCCGTATTGCTGAACGGCCAGCAGCGCGGCCGGGTGCGGCGGGATCAGCCCGTGCACGACAGACAGGCCGGCCACCATCGGCAGACCGACGACGAGCAGCGACTTGCCGGTGCGCTTCGCGACGTTGAACGCGATCGGGATCAGCAGCACGAAGCCGACTTCGAAGAACACCGGCAAACCGACGATGATCGCGACAAACATCATCGCCCAATGGATGTTCTTTTCACCGAACCAGTCGATCAGCGTGGTCGCGATCCGTTCGGCGCCGCCCGATTCGGCCATCATCTTGCCGAGCATCGTGCCGAGGCCGACGACGATCGCGATGTGGCCGAGCGTGCCGCCCGTACCCGTTTCGAACGACTTGACGATCTTGTCCATCGGCATGCCGACGACGAGACCCAGGCCCAGCGAAACGATGATCAGCACCAGGAACGGGTAGATCTTGTAGCGCGCGATCATCAGGATCAGCGCGGCAATCGCGATCAGCGTGAATACGAGCAGCATGCTGCCTTGGACAGCCCCCATGTGGCACTCCTCCTTGAATTGTTCGAAACCGGGCGAGCTGTTGCGAGTATGCCCGGCTATGCAGGTCTCCGAAACACGGGGGGTACCCACCCCGTGAGGACGCTGAATTTTACTTATCTTTACGGCCCGCGGATAGAACCGGTTCCATCAGCAAAAACCCTCGGTAAAACAAGCACTAAGCGCTTGCTTGCCGAGGGTCAAACCTTCATTTCGTACAAGTATTAACGGTGAAGCTGGCTTGCGGCTTGCGCAAGACGCGTGACCTCGGCCCAGTCCTGCGCGGCGAGCGCGGCCTTCGGCGTGAGCCACGAACCGCCGACGCACACGACGTTCGGCAGCTTGAGGAAATTCGGCGCGGTGTCGACCGTGATGCCGCCCGTCGGACAAAACTTCAGCGCCGGGAACGGGCCGTGGAACGCCTGCAGCATCGGCACGCCGCCGGCTTGCTGCGCGGGGAAGAACTTGACGATTTCGTAGCCGAATTCGAGCGCCTGAATGATGTCGCTCGGCGTCATCACGCCCGGCAGCAGCGGCAGGCCGGCGTCGAGCGACGCGAGATGCAGATCCTTCGTCAGGCCCGGCGACACGCCGAACTTCGCCCCCGCGCGCTTCGCCTGCTCGCAGTGCTCGGGCTTCGTGATCGTGCCGACGCCGACGACGATGTCGTCCGCGAGCTGGCTCGCGCGCTGGATCGCCTCCAGGCCCGCCGGCGTACGCAGCGTGATCTCGAGCACCTTGACGCCACCCGCGTGCAACGCGCGCGACACGTGTTCGCCCTGCTCGACCGAGTCGAATGCGAGCACCGGAATCACCGGGCCCAGCTTCACGATTTCAGCAATCGTCTTCATCAAATTCGCTCCTTGAAATTCATGCAGAGACGCGGACGGCCGCTTCGCCGACCAGCGCCCCGAAAACCGATGCGCCCTGCTCGGCCGGCGCGGCCGCCGCGCGGAACACGCCGAACAGTTCGCGACCGAAACCGACTTCGTTCTCGGCCTGATGCAGCGGCTGCGCGACCGGGCGCGCCTGCCACTCGGCGTCGTCGACCTCGATGTCGAGGATGCCGGCTTCCGCGTCGATCACGAGCGTGTCGCCCGTCTTCACCTTGCCGAGCGGGCCCGCCAGCAGCGCTTCCGGCGACACGTGGATCACGGCCGGCACCTTGCCCGACGCACCGGACATGCGGCCGTCGGTCACGAGCGCGACGTGGAAGCCCTGATCCTGCAGCACGCCGAGCAGCGGCGTCAAACGGTGCAGCTCGGGCATCCCGTTGGCGCGCGCGCCCTGGAAGCGCACGACCGCGACGAAATCGCGCTTCAGCTCGCCGCGATCGAAGGCTTCCTGCACGGCTTCCTGCGAATCGAACACGATCGCGGGCGCGGTCACCTTGCGGTGCTCGGGCGCGACCGCCGAAATCTTGATCACGCCGCGGCCGAGCCGGCCCTGCATCAGGCGCAGGCCGCCGTCCGGCTGGAACGGGTCGCGAATGCCGCGCAGCACCTTCGTGTCGTGGCTCTCGGCCGTGCCGTCGACCCACGTCAGCTTGCCGTCGATCAGCTTCGGCTCCTTCGTGTAGTGCGACAGCCCCTTGCCCGCGACGGTCGTCACGTCCTCGTGCAGCAGCCCGCCTTCGAGCAGGTTGCGCACCAGGAACGCGACGCCGCCGGCCGCGTGGAAATGGTTCACGTCGGCCTTGCCGTTCGGGTAGATCTTCGCGAGCAGCGGCACGACCGCCGACAGCTCGTCGAAATCGTTCCAGTCGATCAGGATGCCGGCCGCGCGCGCGATCGCGACGAGGTGCAGCGTGTGGTTGGTCGAGCCGCCCGTCGCGAGCAGCGCGACGATCCCGTTGACGATCGCCTTCTCGTCGATCACATGGCCGATCGGCGTGTACTGGCCGCGCTCGACCGTCAGGTCGAGCACGCGGCGCGCGGCTTCGGCCGTCAGTGCGGAACGCAGCGGCGTGTGCGGATGAACGAACGCGGAACCCGGCAGGTGCAGGCCCATCAGTTCCATCAGCATCTGGTTGCTGTTCGCGGTGCCGTAGAACGTGCAGGTGCCATGGCCGTGATACGCGGCCGATTCCGCTTCGAGCAGTGCGTCGCGGCCGACCTGGCCGGTCGCGAACTGCTGGCGGATCTTCGCCTTGTCGTCGTTCGACAGGCCGCTCGTCATCGGGCCGGCCGGCACGAAGATGGTCGGCAGGTGGCCGAACTGGAGCGCGCCGATCAGCAGACCCGGCACGATCTTGTCGCAGATGCCGAGGCAGAGCGCCGCGTCGAACATGTTGTGCGTGAGGGCGATCGCCGTGCCCATCGCGATCGCCTCGCGCGAGAACAGCGACAGCTCCATCCCCGGGTTGCCCTGCGTGACGCCGTCGCACATCGCGGGCACGCCGCCCGCGAACTGCGCGACGCCGCCGTTCTCGCGTGCGGCGGCCTTGATGATGTCGGGGAAATCCTTGTACGGCGCGTGCGCGGACAGCATCTCGTTGTACGAGGACACGATGCCGATGTTCGGCTCGCGGATCGCCTTGATCTGGAATTTGTCGCTGCCTTCGAGACCCGCGAAGCCGTGCGCGAGGTTCGCGCACGACAGCGCACCACGCGCCGGGAACTTGCCCTGCGCGCCGTCGATGCGCTGCAGATAGGCGGAACGGGTCGATTGGCTGCGGGCGATCACGCGTTCGGTGACTTTCGCCAGGGTGGGGTGCAGCGACGTCATGCTGGGCGCTCCTGTATGCCGGACGACACCGGCGGTTGGAATCGTGGGGACGGTCGAGTGCGTCGAACGAACGAAGCCAGTCTAGTAGAAAAACTACACGCATGCAATGCGGATTCACATGCACGCAACCCTTATTCCCGCCACCAGCAAGGCTTTACTTAGTGAAAACCCTAATCTTCGGCACTCATCGCCCAGGGAATCTCTGTCGATTGAGCTAGCATTTTCATGTAGATTTTCTACAATTCGATTGCGATACACTCGCTCATCCGAACCCGATTTTCATTCGCCGTCCCATGCTGCCTCGCATTGAAGCGATCCGCGCCGACTTGCGCCCATCCGAGCGCAAGCTCGCCGACTACATTCTCGCCGCGCCGCGCGAGGTGCTCGACCTCGCGATGACCGAGCTGTCGACCCGCGCGGGCGTCAGCCAGCCGACCATCGCGCGCTTTTGCCAGGCGCTCGGCTGCAGCGGCTTTCGCGAATTCAAGATCCGGCTCGCGCAGAGCGTCGCGCCTGGCGTGTCGTCCGTCTATCGCGACGTCGAGCCCGACGAGCCCGCGCCCGGCATCATCGGCAAGGTGTTCGACCGCACGATCGGCGCGCTGATCGAAGTGCGCAACAGCTTGTCGGCCGGCAGCGTCGCCGACGCGATCGCGCTGCTGTCGAACGCGTCGCGCATCGAGTTCTACGGCGCCGGCGGCTCGGGCATCGCCGCGCAGGACATCCAGCACAAATTCTTCCGGCTCGGCGTGCCGAGCGTCGCGTATTCGGACCCGCACACGTTCTCAATGTCGTCGGCGCTGCTCGGGCCGCACGACGTCGTCGTCGCGATCTCGAACACCGGCCGCACGCGCGATATCGTCGATGCCGCGCGCTCGGCGCTCGCGTGCGGCGCGAAAGTCGTCGCGATCACGCAGAGCCACTCGCCGCTCGCGAAGCTCGCGACGGTGAGCCTCGCGTCGAACGTGGCCGAGGAAACCGACGTGTTCTCGCCGATGACGTCGCGGATGTCCCATCTCGCGATCGGCGACATCCTCGCGGTCGGCGTTGCGCTGTCGCGCGGACCCGCGCTGATGGAGCGCGTCGGCCGCGCGAAGGAAGCGATCACGCGCCGCCGGATCGACGACCAGACGAAGGAATGACGCGTACGACGCGCACATGAAAACGGCGCCCCGAGGGACGCCGTTGCGCATCGATCGACTGCCGGCATGCCGCCGGAAAGTTCAGAACGGCTTGATCACGACCAGCGCGACCGCCGCGAGCATGCCAAGCACCGGCAGTTCGTTGAACACGCGATACCACTTGTCGGTGCGCTTGTTCTCTCCGCGCTCGAACACCTTCAGCAGGTGCCCGCAGTACGCGTGATAGATCACGAGCAGCAGCACGACCGTCACCTTCGCGTGGATCCAGCCCTGCCCCTGGCCGATTCCGATCACGAGCCAGAGCCACAGCCCGCATGCGAGCGCCGGCACGGCGATCATCGTCATGAAGCGAAACAGCTTGCGCGCCATCAGCAACAGGCGCCGCACCGCGGCCGGATCGGTTTCCATGGCCAGGTTCACGTAGATGCGCGGCAGGTAGAACAGGCCCGCGAACCACGCGGCGATCAGAACGATATGGAACGTCTTGACCCAGAGCATTGCCATCGGTTGTGCGCCTCGCTTTACTGACGGCCTTCGCCGTGCCCGAGCACGACGTACTTCAGCGACGTGAGCCCTTCCAGGCCGACGGGGCCGCGTGCGTGCAGCTTGTCGTTCGAGATGCCGATTTCCGCGCCGAGGCCGAATTCGAAGCCATCCGCGAAGCGCGTCGACGCATTGACCATCACGCTCGCCGAGTCGACTTCGCGCAGGAAGCGCATCGCACGGTCGTGATCCTCGGTGACGATCGCATCGGTGTGGTGCGATCCGTAGTGGTTGATGTGCTCGATCGCGGCGTCGAGGCCGTCGACGACCTTGATCGCGAGCACCGGTGCGAGATATTCGGTGTGCCAGTCTTCGTCGGTGGCGTCGACGAGCGGCCCGATACCGGCCTCGGCGAGCACCGCGCGCGCGGCAGCATCAACGCGCAGCTCGACCTGCTTGTCGCGATACAGCTTGCCGAGCGGCGGCAACAGCGTCGCCGCGATGCCGCTCGCAACGAGCAGCGTTTCCATCGTGTTGCAGGTGCCGTAGCGGTGCGTCTTCGCGTTGTCGCACACCGTCAGCGCCTTGGCGAGATCGGCACGATCGTCGACGTACACGTGGCAGATGCCGTCGAGGTGCTTGATCATCGGCACGCGCGCCTCGTTGATCAGGCGCTCGATCAGGCTCTTGCCGCCGCGCGGCACGATCACGTCGACGTATTCGGTCATCGTGATCAGCTTGCCGACCGCCGCGCGATCGGCTGTCGCGACGACCTGCACGGCATCCTGCGGCAGGCCGGCCGCCTCGAGCCCTTCGCCGATCAGCTTCGCGAGCGCCGCGTTCGATTCGAGCGCCTCGGAGCCGCCGCGCAGGATCGTCGCGTTGCCCGACTTCAGGCACAGCGCGGCCGCGTCGATCGTCACGTTCGGGCGCGACTCGTAAATGATGCCGATCACGCCGAGCGGCACGCGCATCTGGCCGACCTGGATCCCGCTCGGGCGGTACTTGAGATTGCTGATCTCGCCGATCGGATCGGCCAGCGACGCAACCTGACGCAGGCCTTCGACCATCGTCTTCAGCGCCTTGTCCGACAGCGTCAGGCGGTCGATGAACGCCGCATCGAGCCCCTTTTCACGGGCGCGGGCGACGTCGCGTGCATTCGCATCCTTCAGCGCCTGCGCGTCGCGCTCGATCGCGCGGGCCACGGCGTCGAGCGCGGCGTTCTTCGCGGCCGTGCTGGCGCGCGCCATCGCGCGGGAAGCGTGCCGGGCACGGCGGCCCAGGTCCGTCATGTACTGGTCGATATCCATCGTGTGACTCGAAAAGCGAGCCGCTTGGCGCGGCGTGAATTCGTGGGAAGCGTGGAGCGCGGCGGCAAGCGGGCCGCGCCAGCTATCGAAACATTGTAAGCGGGTTGCGATGCGTGCGCTGAAGGCCCGGACAGGGCTTAACGACGCACGCGACCCGCGGTCGGCGGTCGCTCGCCGCGGGCGCCTGCCACCGTCATCGCGAGCTGGAACAGGCCATCCCACGGATCGGGCGGCGGATCGTCCTGCGTGCGGCGGCCCGGCGTGACGGCCGACAGCCCCTTCACCTGCCGGTCGAGCTTCGCGGCGAACGCGAGCGCCTTCTCGAGAACCGCTTCCGACACGCGGTTCAGCGCGGGGCCGATCAGCCGTTCGCGCGGGCCCCACACGCGGTTCTCGCGCAGCAGCGTGGCGAGCGGCTTGCCGGCCGTCGCGCCGCGCTTGATCCGCAGCAGCGTGCGCAATTCCTCGACGACGGCCCACATCACGAGCACGATCGCCTCGCCCTCGCCCTTCAACCCGTCGATCATCCGCGCGAGCCGCGCTGCGTCGCCCGCGAGCATCGCCTCGTTCAGCTTGAAGACGTCGTAGCGCGCGACGTTCAACACCGCGTCGTGCACCTGCTCGAACGACAGCACGCCCTGCGGATAGAGCAGCCCGAGCTTCTGGATTTCCTGGTGCGCGGCGAGCAGGTTGCCCTCGACGCGCTCCGCGATGAACTGCAGCGCGCGCCGGCCATCGTCGCCCGGCGCGGCGCGCTGGCCCTGCATCGACAGACGCTGGCCGATCCAGTTCGGCAGCTGCGCACGGTCGACCGGGTCGATCTTCAGCGCGACGCCGCCGTTCTGCAGCGCGGTAAACCACGCGGATTTCTGCGTTGCCGCGTCGAGGCGCGGCAACGTGACGAGCAGCAGCGCGTCGGGATTGGGCGTCGCCGCGAGCGTCTTGAGCGCGTCGGCGCCTTCCTTGCCGGGCTTGCCCGACGGAATGCGCAGCTCGATCAGCTGACGCTCGCCGAACAGCGACATCGCCTGGGTCGCGCCGAGCAGCACGCTCCAGTCGAAGCCGCGCTCGACCGTATGCACCGAACGTTCGGTGAAGCCGGCCGCGCGCGCGGCCGCACGAATGCGGTCGCACGCTTCCTGCGCGAGCAGCGGCTCGTCGCCGTAGACGGTGTAGAGCCCGGCCATCCCCTTCGCGAGGTGCGGCTCCAGCGCATCAAGTCGCAATTGCATCGGTGCGTGCGCGGGCGATCAGAGCGGCGGCGGCGGCAGCGGCGCGCGCGGCGCAACGCCCGGCACCACGTCCTCCGGCGCCGGCGTCAGCGAGTGGACGATCGCAAGACGCCGCATCAGCTGGTCGACCGCATCGTTCTGCATGTCGCCGTACAGGATGTCGGCTTCCTGCGCCTTCGCGTTCGTGTACTGATCGCTGTACGTCATCGCGCGGTTCAGCGCGATCGCGCTCGGCGGGATCAGCACGGTGCCGTCCTTGCTCGTCAGCGTGTAATTCAGCGTATAGAACAACGCGTATTCCTGCGCCGAGCCGAACTTGTTGAGCGTCAACGTGTTCTGGCCACGCGACTCCCACATGCTCAGCACGGCGTCGGCGTCGTCCGCCGACTTGACGATCTTCGTGTCGCTGCCGGCCTCGACGAGGCGCGTGAGACGCGCCTCGACGGGCGCCGGCGCACCGGCCACCAGCAGGTGCTTGAACGCGTAGTCCTGCTGGCCGCGCAGCTGGAAGCCGCATGCCGACAGCGCGACCGCACTGCCGACGGCGAGCATCAAAAACGATCTGCGGATCACCTTCGCTCCTTCTGTGTACGCCCGACGGCCTGCGGCCGTCAGACGACGATGTTCACGAGGCGGCCCGGCACGACGACGATCTTCTTCGCCGGCTTGCCGTCGCTGAACTTCGCGAATGCTTCGTCGGCCACCGCCGCGGCTTCGATCGCCTCACGGCTCGCGTCCTTCGCCACCTTCAGCGCGCCGCGCACCTTGCCGTTCACCTGCAGCACGAGTTCGATCTCGGCCTGCTCAAGCGCGGCCTCGTCGACCTTCGGCCACGGGGCGTCCAGCAGCGGGCCGAATTCGTCCGCGTAGCCGAGCGCCTTCCACAGCTCGAACGTCACGTGCGGCACGACAGGGTACAGCACGCGCAGCAGCACACCGTACGTCTCGCGCAGCACGCCGGGCGTCGCGCCCTTCGCGCCGTCGATCGCGTTCAGCATCTTCATCGCGGCCGACACGACCGTGTTGTACTGCAAACGCTGGTAGTCGAAATCAGCCTGCTTCAGCACGCTGTAGATCTCGCGGCGCAGTGCCTTGTCGGCGTCGCCGAGCGCGGCCGCGTCGAAGCCCGCGCGCGCGGCGAGCGCTTCGCGGTTCGTCGCGCCGAAGCTCCACACGCGACGCAGGAAGCGGCTCGCGCCTTCGACGCCCGCGCCCGACCACTCGAGCTGCTGCTCGGGCGGTGCGGCGAACATCGTGAACAGGCGCGCGGTATCGGCGCCGTACTGGTCGATCAGCACCTGCGGATCGACGCCGTTGTTCTTCGACTTCGACATCTTCTCGATGCCGCCGAGCACCACCGGCTGGCCGTCGGTGTTCAGCGTCGCGCCGACCGGGCGACCCTTGTCGTCGTGCGTGACCGTCACGTCGGCCGGGTTGTACCAGGTCTTCTTGCCCGATGCATCCTCGCGGTAGAACGTCTCGTTCAGCACCATGCCCTGCGTCAGCAGGTTCTTCGCCGGCTCGCCGAACTTCACGAGGCCGAGGTCACGCATCACCTTGGTCCAGAAGCGCGAATACAGCAGGTGCAGGATCGCGTGCTCGATGCCGCCGATGTACTGATCCATCGGCATCCAGTAATCGGTGCGCGCGTCGACCATCGTCTCGGCGTCCGGTGCCGTGTAGCGCGAGAAGTACCACGACGAATCGACGAACGTGTCCATCGTGTCGGTTTCGCGCTTCGCGGCCGCGCCGCACTTCGGGCACGTGCAGTTCAGGAACGCTTCCGACTTCGCGAGCGGGTTGCCCGAGCCGTCCGGCACGAGGTCTTCCGGCAGCACGACCGGCAGGTCCTGCTCCGGCACCGGCACGTCGCCGCACGACGGGCAGTGGATGATCGGGATCGGCGTGCCCCAGTAGCGCTGGCGCGACACGCCCCAGTCACGCAGGCGCCACGTGACCTGCTTGTCGCCGAAGCCGCCGGCCTTCAGGTCGGCCGCGATCGCATCGACCGCCGCGCCGTATGCCATGCCGTCGTACTTGCCGCTGTTGACGCAGACCGCGACTTCCTTGTCGCCGTACCACTCCTGCCATGCGTCCAGCGAGTACGTCTGGCCTTCGGCCGCGATCACCTGCTTGATCGGCAGGTCGTATTTCTTCGCGAACGCGAAGTCGCGCTCGTCGTGCGCCGGCACGCCCATCACCGCGCCTTCGCCATAGCTCATCAGCACGTAGTTGCCGATCCACACCTCGACCGGCTCGCCCGTCAGCGGATGCGATACCGTGAAGCCCGTCGCGACGCCCTTCTTCTCCATCGTCGCGACATCGGCCTCGGCGACGCCGCCGCGCTTGCATTCGTCGATGAACGCCTGCAGTTCCGGCTTGCCCTGCGCAAGGCGCGTGGCGAGCGGGTGCTCGGCCGCGATCGCGCAGAACGTGACGCCCATGATCGTGTCGGCACGCGTCGTGAACACGCGCAGGAGCGCCTTCTCGCCGTCGAGTTCGTACGGGAAGCCGAAGTTCACGCCGAAGCTCTTGCCGATCCAGTTCTGCTGCATGATCTTCACGCGCTCGGGCCAGCCGAGGCCGTCGAGGTCGTTCAGCAGCTCGTCCGCGTACTGCGTGATGCGCAGGTAGTACATCGGGATCTCGCGCTTCTCGACGAGCGCGCCCGAGCGCCAGCCGCGGCCGTCGATCACCTGCTCGTTCGCGAGCACGGTCTGGTCGACCGGGTCCCAGTTCACGGTGCCCGTCTTCTTGTACGCGATGCCCTTCTCGAGCATCTTCAGGAACAGCCACTGGTTCCACTTGTAGTAGTCGGGCTTGCACGTCGCGATCTCGCGCGACCAGTCGATCGCGAGGCCCATCGACTGCATCTGGCCCTTCATGTAGTCGATGTTGTCGTAGGTCCACTTCGCGGGCGGCACGCCGTTGGCCATCGCGGCGTTCTCGGCCGGCATCCCGAACGCGTCCCAGCCCATCGGCATCAGCGTGTTGTAGCCGTTCATCCGCAGATAGCGGTACATCACGTCGTTGATCGTGTAGTTGCGCACGTGACCCATGTGCAGCTTGCCGGACGGGTACGGCAGCATCGACACGCAGTAGAACTTCGGCTTCTGCGAATCTTCCTTCGTCTTGTAGGCATCGGCTGCGCGCCAGTCGCCCTGAGCGGCGGCTTCGACGTCGGCGGGTACGTATCTCTCGTGCATGGTGTGGTTCGGACTAGGCTTTAAGCGGCGCGCCACGAGGCGGGCACGCGGAAGTGGACGAAATCGGGCAGCCCGGCGGCGGGAGCAGGCTCACGGTTCTCGGGCCTGCCTCATGGTTCCGGATATTCGCCGGGTAACCCGGAGGGTCTCCAGGTTACCCGGCGAAACCCTGCCAACCGGGCGGAAACGACGATTATACCGTCCGTGGCGGGCGGGACGGCCGGTCTCGCGGGCCGGCCATGCATTCTTGCCCGCCCGGGCGCGCGGGCGGCCGGCGCGTCAGCGTGCCGCGCCCGCGGCAGCCGGCGCGGCGGCGCCCGCCGGCGGCATGTCGGTGACGAAGCCGATCCGCGTGAGGCCCGCGGCCTGCGCGGCGCCCATCACCTGCGCGATCACGTCGTAGCGGGTCGCGCGCGATGCGCGCAGCCGCAGCTCGGGCGGCGCAGCGCCCGCAGCGGCGGCCCGGAAGCGCGCCGGCAGCGCATCGAGTGCGACGGGAACGTCGTCCCAGTAAAGTTTGCCGGCGTCGTCGATCGACAGCGTGACCGACTGCGGCGTGTCGCGCGCAACGCTGGCCGCGACCTTCGGCAGGTCGAGCCGGATCGCGTGCGTCATCAGCGGCGCGGTGATGATGAAGATGACGAGCAACACGAGCATCACGTCGATCAGCGGCGTCATGTTGATCTCCGCCATCGGCGCGGACGTCTTGTGGTGCTCCAGTCCGCCGAATGCCATGATCGTTCCTCCCGGCCGCGCGTCAGGCGCCCTGCGCGCACACGAATACGTGCAGGTCGCGCGCGAAGCCGTCGAGTTCCTCTGCGAGCTGGCGCACGAGCCGCCCGAGGATGTTGTAGGCGAGCACTGCGGGGATCGCGACGACGAGCCCGAACGCGGTCATGATCAGCGCCTCGCCGACCGGCCCCGCGACGTTCTCGATCTGCGCCTGCCCGCTCGCGGCGATGCTGCCGAGCGCGTGGTAGATGCCCCAGACGGTGCCGAGCAGCCCGACGAACGGCGCGGTGCTGCCGATCGATGCGAGCAGCACCTGACCGAACTCGAGACGCCGCTGCGAGCGCAGCATCGCGTGACGCAGCGCGCGCAGCACGCGTTCGCTGCGCTCGACACGCGCGGCGAGCGCGGCCGGATCGTGTTCGTCGGCCGCATCGCGCGCGGCTTCGGCGAGCGGCACGAACACGCGCTCGCGATCGGCATCGGCGAGCGCGGCGATGCCGGCGTCGAGCGACGCCGCCCGCCAGAACGAGGCGAGCGCCCGTGGCCCCTGCCGCTTCGCGCGGACCAGCAGCCAGGCTTTCATGAGGAGGAAGCACCAGCTGGCGACGGACATCGCCAGCAGCACATAGGCGACGGCGTGCGTGATCGCATCGCCGCTTTCGAGGTAGTGGACAACGCCGGTGGGAATCGCCATCGGAGTTTCCCCGTGAGGGTCAGCGCAGGCCGAGCACGTCCTGCATGTCGAACAGGCCGGCGCCGCGCGCCGACAGGAAGCGGACCGCACGCAGCGCGCCCTGCGCGTACGACACGCGGCTCGACGACTTGTGCGTGATCTCGATCCGTTCGCCGATCCCGGCGAACAGCACGGTGTGATCGCCGACGATGTCGCCGCCGCGCACGGCCGCAAAGCCGATCGTCGACGGATCGCGTTCGCCCGTCACGCCGTGGCGGCCGTACACCGCGCATTCGTCAAGCGAGCGCCCGAGCGCGCCGGCAACGGCCTCGCCCATCATCAGCGCGGTGCCCGACGGCGCGTCGACCTTGTGACGATGATGCGCCTCGATGATCTCGATGTCGTAGCCGTGCGAGAAATGCTTCGCCGCGAATTCGAGCAGCTTCAGCGTGACGTTCACGCCGACGCTCATGTTCGCCGCGAACACGATGCCGATCTTGCCTGCCGCGGCCTGCAGCTCCGCCTTCTGCTCGGCGGTGAAGCCGGTCGTGCCGATCACGAGCTTCACGTCGTGGCGCAGCGCGGCCGCGATGTGCGCGATCGTGCCTTCCGGCCGCGTGAAGTCGATCAGGTAGTCGGCCTGTGCGAACACGGCGTCGAGGTCGTCGGTCAGCTTGATCCCGGTTTCCTTGCCGAGGAACGCGCCTGCGTCCTGGCCGAGGAACGGCGAATCGGCGCGGTCGAGCGCGCCGACGAGCTGCGCGTCGGAATCGTTGAGAACGGCTTCGATCAGCATCCGGCCCATACGGCCCGATGCACCGGCAATCGCAATCTTCATGGCTTTCTACACGACAGGTCTAAAGGCGGGCGGCGCATGCCGCCCTGTTTCCGCTCGCCGGCCGCTTACTGCGACTGGGCCGGCGCGGTGAGCGGCTGATTCTGCAGGTTGTCCGAACCCCGCGGGCCGACCGGCGGCGACGCCTCGTTCGACACATTCGGCTGCGGCGGGCGATGGAACTGGAATTGCGGCTGGATCGCCGGCGCGGCGCCCGGCGGCTGGCCGCCCGGCACCGGCGCGCCACCCGAGGCCTGCGCGGACGGCGTGAAGCGGCGAGCGGTCGTGCCCTGCCCCGACACCTGGTTGGTCGCGCGGTTCGCCGCGCGCGCCGCCTGGGCGTTGGCATCCTGATCGACGACCGCGCCGGAAACCGGCTCGGCGGACGGGCTCGCGGCAGCGGCCGCCTGCGCGGCGCTCGCGGCAGCAGCGGCTTCGGACGCCTTCTTCGCCGCGGCTGCGGCCTTCGCCTTCTTGCCACCGCGATCGCCGTCGATATCGGCCAGCAGGTCGAGTTCGGAAGGCAGGTTCTCGGCGCCCGTCCAGCTCGCGAGGCGATCACCCGCGAACGTCAGCACGAGGTCGCGCTGCTGGACGACGGACGTCGAGCCGCGCTTGAAGTAAAAGAGGTAATCCCAGCGGTCGGCATGGAACATGTCCGACAGCAGCGGCGTGCCGAGCAGCGCGCGGACCTGCTCGCGCGTCATTCCGGCCTGCAACTGCGCGGCCTTCTCCTGCGACACGAAGTTGCCCTGCACGACAGTGATCCGATAGGGCGTGATGCTCTGCGCGATGCGCTGCGTCACGCTGTCGTACGACGAACAACCAGCCAGCGCGGCAACGGCGGCGGCAGCGATGATGGCACTCCGCATGCGACTCCTCTGAAGGTGCGAAAGAGATTCCGGGAACATTTCCGTCACCGTGCAGGCCCGCGTCGCAGGCCGCGCGTGTTTCTGGAACGGCGAAAAGCCGGTAACATTGAAGCCCTGCATTGTACTCTAGGGATGCCTAGCCATGACCAATCCGACGGATCTCAAGAATATCGGGCTAAAGGCCACCCTACCGCGCCTCAAGATTCTCGAGATCTTCCAGCAAAGCCCGGTGCGTCACCTGACGGCCGAAGACGTCTACCGCAACCTGCTCAACGAGCAGCTCGACATCGGGCTCGCCACCGTTTACCGCGTGCTGACGCAGTTCGAGCAGGCCGGTCTGCTTACGCGCAGCAACTTCGAATCCGGCAAGGCCGTGTTCGAACTGAACGAAGGCTCGCACCACGATCACCTCGTCTGCCTCGATTGCGGCCGCGTCGAGGAATTCTTCGATGCCGAGATCGAAAGCCGCCAGCAGGCGATCGCGAAGGAACGCGGCTTCCGGCTCCAGGAACACTCGCTCGCGATGTACGGCTCCTGCACGACCGAGAACTGCCCGCACCGCAAGCACTGATCCGCACGCTTCAGGCCTGCGTCACGGCCCGGCCGGCATCTCGCCGTCCGGGCCGTGTTGTTTTCGGGATCGGAATGGAAAAGGCCCGCACATTGCGTGCGGGCCGGTTCGGGAATGTTTCCGATCGTGAGCGGCGAGCCGTGCCGCCGCCGTGTGGCGCGCGATGCTCGACGCCCGACGCCTTCGTCGTGCGTCAGGCCGCGCTCGCGCACGCCGGCGCGAACTCGAGCGCCCACGCGTCGTCGAGCGGAATCTCGTCGCAGTTCGGCTGCGGGCCGCCACGATCGACGATCACGAAGTCGCTGACCGCGTCGAGCGCGAGCAGCGGATGGTGCCAGACGCCCTTCGCGTAGTTCACGCCCTGCCAGCCTTCGGCGAGAAACGCGCGCATCGCGTCGGGCCGGAACTCGCCGGCCGGCGCGACGACGATCGCGTAGCGCGACACGGCCGCGAGCGGAATGAACGCCTGGCTGCCGTGCGGATGGCGCTCCATCAGCGTGATCGCGACCGGCAGCGCGCGCGGCTGCGCGCGAAACACGCTGACGAGCGGCCGGCCGCCGTCCGCGCAGACGTCGATCGTCGCGAGATCGTGGAAGCGCTCGGTCGTGCCGCCGTTGATCGGGAAGTGCCGCGCGCCTTCGAGCGCGATCACGTCGCCGAACGGCGCGAACGCCTCGCGGGTCAGGCGCTCGACGCGCAGGATGTGTGTTCCGCTCATGCCGATTCCTCCCTCAAGCCGGCTCGCCCCACAGACGCAGGCGCGACACGCCGCCGTCCGGGAAGATGTTGAAGCGCACGTGCGTGACGGGGCCGAGCGCCGCGAGCTGGTCGAACGTATGCACGTGGTCCATCTGCAGCTTCTGCTCGCCGAGCAGTTCGGCCCAGAACATCGCCTGCGTGACGAGCGAATCGTCGGTGCCGCCCGCGACCCGCGCGGCCTGCAGCGAACAGCGATCGGGGAAGTTGCCCTTGAAGAACGCCGTGTCGACCTCGACGCGCCGGATGATGCCCGGCCGCGCCAGCGCGACGATCGCCCAGTCGTTGCCGGGCTCGCGGCGGCGCCGCGTTTCCCAGCCGTCGCCCATGTTCGCGCCGCGCCCCGGCATCAGCATCTGCGAGGCCGGACCGAAGTGCTGGTTGTTCGCGGCCACCAGGTAGCCGCCGTTCTCGATCGCCGCGAGATCGACGAGCTCGCCGGCCGGCACGTGGCGCCAGTCGCGCTGCGGCTGGCCGTATACGCGCAGCCGCGCGAGCCCGCCGTCCGGATACAGGTTGACGCGCAGGTGCGTGACCGGCTGCGCATCGTCGACGCTCACGTAGTGGTGCGAATTGCCCTGCAGCGTCGTCGCGGGCACGATCGTGCGCCATTCGGCGTCGTCCGGCGGCGTGTCGCCGTCCACCGCGCATGCCTCGATCGACGCGGCCGGCGGGAAGTTGCCGGTGAAGTGGCTCGTATCGAGATCGACGCCGTGAATCACGCCCGGCCGCGCGAGCCGGACCACGCAGAAGTCGTGGCCGGTGGTGCGCTTGCGGCGCGTTTCCCAGCCGTCCATCCACTTGCCGTGGTCGTCGTACTTGCCGGGAATGAAGACGGCCGGCTCGGGATTCAGCATGCGCTCCTTCGGCGCGAAGAATTCGTCGCTGGCGAAGAGCGCCTGCGCGCCCAGGCGCGGGTCGGCGAGGTTCATGTAGCGCCGCGTGAAGGCCGGCGCGTTCGGATCGAGGATGGGGGCTGCCATGTCGTCTCCATTATCTTGATGAGGGCCGGGGCATCGTGGCGCCGGCCGCAGGAAATTCGTTCGCGCGATGCGGTCGGGGAAGCCGCTTCGCGCGAGGAGGCTCAGAGCGCGTGGGCCTGGTCGCCGGCGACCGGTGCGGGGCCGCCCTGCTCGTCGGCCACGTAGCGCAGTTCGCGGTTCAGCACGCGCGTCGCGCGGGCCCGGTCGATGTCGTTCTCCCACACGGCGACGACCACCGTCGCGACGCAGTTGCCGATCAGGTTGGTCAGCGCGCGGGCGATGCCGACGAACCAGTCGACCGGCAGGATCAGCACGAGGCCGAGCACCGGAATCGCGGGAATCGCCGACAGCGTCGCCGCGAGGATCACGATCGCCGACCCCGGAATCCCGTGCGCGCCCTTCGACGTGACGAGCGATACCAGCAGCACGACGATCAGGTCATGCGTGGACAGCGGCGTGTTGGTGGCCTGCGCGATGAACAGCACGGCGAGCGTCAGGTAGATCGAAAAGCCGTCGAGGTTGAACGAATAGCCGGTCGGGATCACCAGGCCGACCGTCGAATCCTTGATGCCCATGTATTCGAGCTTGCTCATCACCTGCGGCAGCACCGCGTCCGACGACGCCGTGCCGAGCACGATCGACAGCTCCTCGCGCAGGTAGCGGATCAGCTTGAACACCGAGAAGCCCGCGATGCGCATCACGATGCCGAGCACGACCGTGACGAACACGATGCAGCTCAGGTAGAACACGGCGACGAGGTAGCCGAGCTGCTTGAGCGACGCGACGCCGTACTTGCCGGTCGTGAACGCGATCGCGCCGAGCACGCCGAGCGGCGCGAGCTTGATGATGAAGCCGATGATGCGGAAGAACACGTGCGACAGTTCCTCGATCAGGCTGTTCACGCGTTGCGCCTTGTCGCCGAGCAGCGACAGCGCGGAACCGAACAGCACCGCGAACACGAGGATCTGCAGGATGTCGCCCTTCGCGAACGCGTCGATCGCGGTCTCGGGGATGATCTTCATCAGGTAGCCGGCCGTGTCCTTCAGGCTTTCGGCATTCTTCGCATACGACGAGAGCGAGGCCGCGTCGAGCGAGCGCAGGTCGATGTTCATCCCGACGCCCGGGCGCGTCAGCCACGCGAGGACGAGCCCGATGCCGAGCGCGATCGTCGTCATCACCTCGAAGTAGACGACCGCCTTCAGGCCGACCCGGCCGACCTTCTTCAGGTCGCCCGCATTGGCCATCCCGCTGACCACGACGCAGAACACGATCGGGCCGATGACCATCTTGATGAGCTTCAGGAAGCCGTCGCCGAGCGGTCGCAGCGACTCGGCGAAATGCGGGAAGAACGCGCCGAGCGCGACCCCCAGGATTAATGCGACGACTACCCGGCCAAACAGCGAATTGAGGAATTTCGACACGGCGCTCTCCCGATCCAACGGTTGCAGTTTCGTCTGTTCATACTGGTAAGACCAGTGATGTTATGGTGGATAGTAGGAAGCCGATATAGTCGCGTCAAGGGCGAACAAAATAGGGATTTCCCGCGCATGCGGGGGCGGATCGTGGCTTTCCCGTAGGCCGGTCATGCATCGTGCGCGGGCGGATTACAATGCCGGTCAGACCGGCCATCGTTCACATCATGAAAAACGTTCCGCACACCGTGACCGACGCCGCCATCGCGACGATCCGCGACCGGATCGAGGCAGGCGTGTATCCGGTCGGCAGCCTGCTGCCGGCCCAGCGCCAGCTCTCCGAGGAGCTGGAAATCAGCCGCGCGTCGCTGCGCGAGGCGCTCTCCACGCTCGAGGCGCTCGGGATGCTGCGCATCCGCGCCGGCAAGGGCGTGTATGTCGAAAGCGCCCAGGCGACGGCCGCCCATCCGTGGCAGTTCGCCGAGCAATCGTCGCCGCCCGACACGTACCAGATGCGCTACGCGCTCGAAGGGTTCGCCGCGCGGATGGCCGCGCACGTCGTCACCGACGACGACATCGCATGGTTCGAGGACAACCTCGCCGACCTGCACGTCGCGCTGACCGAAAGCGCACTCGACGAAGCGTCGCGGCTCGACTTCGACTTCCACATGCGGATCATCCATCTCGCGGGCAACGCGGCGATCGAGTCGGTGCTGCGCAGCAGTGCGGACATCATGAAGGAAAGCCAGCGCATGCCGTTCTATCGGCGCGAGCTGCTGCTGTCGACGTGGCACGAGCACCGTGCGATCGTCGACGCGTTGATCGCCCGCGATGCGGCCGCGGCCGGCACGGCGATCGAGACGCACATCGCGAATGCCGCGCAACGCGCGGGCATCTTCTTCCCGACGCCGGGCGCCTGACGCCGCCGTCGGCCGGCGGTCCCGGCCGCCGCGGCCGCCCTTCTCCGGTCGTACCGGTCATCCCCCCGAAGGATCGCGATACGCAAGCGCACGCGCGATGAACGCGCGCGCCGCGACGCTGCGGTACGCGCCCTTGCGCGTGAGCAGCGCCGCCGTGCGCGACGGCAGCGGCGGATCGAGCGCCAGCGCGCACAGGTCGCCGCTCTCGCGCGCGACCGCGTCCGGCAGCACCGTCGCGAGCCGCCCGCGGCGTACGAGCTCCAGCACCGCGCTGACCGTGTTCGTCTCGATCGCGATCGTCGGCCGCGCGCCCTGTTCGATGAAGTACCGGTCGATGCTTTCCCGCGTCGCGAACGCGCGGCTCAGCAGCACCAGCGGCTCGCCGACGAGCTCGGCCGGGCTCAGCGCGCGCCGGCGGCGGGCAAGGCGGTGCGTGCGGCCCGTCACGAGCGCGAGCGGTTCGTCCCACAGCGGCAGCGCGTCGATGTCCGGCGCGCGCGGCGGCACGAACGCGAAACCCGCATCGAGCCGGTCGTCGGCGAGCAGCGCCTCGATGCGCTCCTGCGGCATCGCGTCGATCGTCAGCGCGACGTTCGGGAAATCCGCATGGAACGCGTCGATCAGCGAGCCGCTCAGGTAGGCCGCGAAGGTCGGCATCATCGCGAGCCGCAGCGAACCGCTGCCGAGATCGGCGACGTCGTGCAGCGCACGCTGCCCGGCATCGAGCTCGTGCAGCGCCGCGCGCGCGTGACGCGCGTAGACCTCGCCGAATTCGGTGAGCTGCACCGCGCGGCCCGAGCGGTCGAACAGCTGCACGCCGAGCATGTCTTCGAGCTGGCGGACCTGCTGCGACAGCGTCGGCTGCGACACGTGCAGCACATCGGCCGCGCGCGTGAAGCTGCGCTGCTCGGCGACGGCCAGGAAATAGCGAATGTGGCGGAGTAGCATCGTGGGCGATGTATTGGTAATGCCAATGGATACCATAAGAATCCAGTCTTGGACGCTATGGTTCGATTTCCGCATCATACGCACATCCGCTCCCGCCCACGGCGCCTGGCCACCGCACCGGAGCGGCCCACCCGGGCCCGCCCTCCCTTCGCCCGCCGCACGACGCGCCGCCCGGCGCGCATCGGCACATCGTCGATCCGTTGACGCCGGCCCCGATTTCCGCAACCCGCTTCGCCGACGACCCATGCCGCCGGCCGGCGCCGCTGTTTTTTTCGCGACCATGGAACCGCATCACGACAACCATCCTCCCCTGACCCGCGCGATGACGCTGCTGTTCGCCTGCGCGTGCGGCATCGTCATCGGCAACATCTATTACGCGCAGCCGCTGCTCGCAGCGATCGCGCACAGCTTCGGCCGCCCGCCCGCCGAACTCGGCTATCTCGTCACGCTGACCCAGCTCGGCTACGCGGCGAGCCTGCTGCTGATCGTGCCGCTCGGCGACGCGGTCAATCGCCATACGCTGATCGTGCGGCTGCTCGTGCTCAACGTGATCGCGCTGGTCGCCGTCGAGTTCAGCACGAACTTCACGATGTTCGTCGTCGCGAACGTCGCGCTCGGCTTCGTCACGTGCTCGACGCAGCTGCTCGTGCCGTTCGCCGCCTCGCTCGCCGATGCACGCACGCGCGGCCGCGCGGTCGGCACCGTGATGAGCGGGCTGCTGCTCGGCATCCTGCTCGCGCGCGTCGCGGCCGGCGCGATCGCCGACGGGTTCGGCTGGCGCGCGGTGTACGGAATCGCCGCGGCGATGATCCTCGCGCTGACCGGCGTGCTCGCGGCGAAGCTGCCGAAGGACCGCCGCCACGCGCGGCTCGATTACGCGGCGCTGATGAAGTCGCTCGTCGCACTGGTGCGCGCGCAGCCGCTGATCGCGCTGCGCTCGACCTACGGCGCGCTCGTGTTCGCATGCTTCAGCCTGCTGTGGACCGGCCTCACGTTCCTGTTGAGCCAGCCGCCGTACAGCTATTCCGAAGGGCAGATCGGCCTGTTCGGGATCGTCGGCGCGGTAGGCGCGCTCGCGGCGACGTCGGCCGGCCGCCTCGTTGATCGCGGCCACGGCAACGCGGCGACCGGCCTGTTCGCGGCGGCCGTGCTCGCCTCGTTCGCGCTGATCGCGGCCGGCGCGCATTCGCTCGTCGCGCTGATCGCGGGCATCCTGCTGCTCGACGTGGGCGTGCAGGGCATGCACATCTCGAACCAGAGCGTGATCTACGCGCTCGCCGGCCACGCGCGCAGCCGCGTGACGACGATCTACCTGACGAGCTACTTCGTCGGCGGCGCATTCGGGTCGTTCGCGACGAGCGTCGCGTACGGCATCGACGGCTGGCGTGGCGTGTGCATCGCGGGCGCGGCGCTCTCGGGCGTGCTGATCGCCCTGTGGCTCGTGTCGCAGCGCGTCGGCGCGCGGCAAGTCACGCAATAGCCCGCTTTCGCCCTCGCCAATGAAAAAGGCACGCTCCGCAAATCGCGGGCGTGCCTTTTCTGCATGCGCGCCGTCGCGCCATCAGCAGACGATCATGCCCCCTCGTGCGCGAAATCGATCAGCACCTTCATTGCGCGCTGCCGGTCACCGGCCAGTTCGAACGCGCGATTCGCGTCGCGCATCGGGAATACGCCCGTCACGGCCGGGCTCAGGTCGACGCGCCGCGCATTGATCAACTGCACCGCGAGCGCGAATTCCGCATGGAAGCGGAACGACCCGCAGATCGACAGCTCCTTGGCGACCACGACGTTCTGCGGCAGGCTGACGTCGCCGCCGAGCCCGAGCTGCACGACGACGCCGCGCGGCCGCATCACGTCGAGGCCGTCGCGCAATGCGCGCGCATTGCCCGAACACTCGATCATCACGTCGAACGTCCCCTTGTCGGCGCCGTAGCGCGCGACCCAGCCGGTGTCCGTCGACGCGTTGATCACGTGATCCGCGCCGAGCGCGCGGGCAACCTCGAGCGGCGCATCGACCACGTCGGTCGCGACGATCTCCGCCGCGCCGTGCACGCGCGCCGCCGCGACCGCCAGCACGCCGATGGGCCCGCACCCCGACACGAGCACGCGGCGGCCGATCAGCGGGCCGGCGCGCGAGACCGCATGCAGCCCGACCGCGAACGGCTCGGCGAGCGCCGCGAGCGACAGCGGCACATCGTCCGCCACCTTCACGCACTGCACGGCATCGCACACGAGCGCGTTGCGAAATGCGCCCTGCACGTGCGGCATGCGCATCGCGCTACCGTAGAAGCGCATGTCGAGACACTGGTTCGGGAGCCCTTCCAGGCAGTAGCGGCACGCGCCGCACGGGCGGCTCGGATTCACCGCGACGCGATCGCCGACCTTCACCGACGTCACGTCCGGCGCGACCGCCGCCACCGTGCCGGCCACTTCATGGCCCAGCACCATCGGCTGCTGCAGCCGGATCGCGCCGAAGCCGCCGTGGCGGAAATAATGGAGATCGGAGCCGCAGATGCCGCCCATCGCGACATCGACGCGCACCTGGCCCGTGCCGATCTCGCCCGCGTCCTGCTCTTCGAGCCGCAGGTCGTTCGGCCCGTGGATCACGAGACACATGCAACGCATACGCATGACGTTCTCCTATACCGCGCTGGTCAGGCCGCCGTCGACGAACAGCGTCTGGCCGTTCACGAAATCGGATGCGGCTGATGCGAGAAAGATCGCCGCGCCGCACAGCTCGTCGACGCGCCCCCAGCGGCCGGCCGGCGTGCGCTTGCACAGCCAGTCTGAGAACGCCGCGTCGTCGACCAGCGCGCGGTTCAGCTCCGTCTCGAAATAGCCTGGCGCGAGGGCGTTCGCCTGGATGCCGTGACGCGCCCAGTCGGCGCACATCCCTTTCGTCAGCATCCGCACCGCGCCCTTGGTCGCCGCATACGGCGCGATCGTCGGCCGCGCAAGCTCGCTCTGCACCGAGCAGATGTTGATGATCTTGCCGCGGCCGCGCGCGATCATGTGGCGCGCCACCGCCTGCGCGACGTTGAACACGCCATCGAGGTTCACGCGCATCAACGCGTGCCAGTCGTCCGGGTCGAATGCGTCGAGCGGCGCGCGGCGCTGGATGCCCGCGTTGTTCACGAGGATGTCGATCGCGCCGACGCGCGCCTCGAAATCGTCGATCGCCGCACGCACCTGCGCGTGCTCGGCGACGTCGAACACCGCGTGATCGGCCGCGAAACCTTCATCGCGGAAATGGTGCGCGAGCGTCGCGGCCTTCTCCTCATTGCGATCGTTGATCACGATCGCAGCACCGGCCTCCGCGAGCCCGCGGGCGAGCGTCAACCCGATCCCACGTCCGGAACCGGTGATCAGTGCGCGGCGGCCGTCCAGGCGGAACCGGTCAAGCGCGTTGCTCATGCGTGTCTCCTCGTGCCATCGAGCCGACCGCCGGTCGCGGCCGGTCTCGCGATGAGCGTATCTTCGGCGCTCCGCCGGAGTCGCGCCAATGGTCTTTTTTGATCCGGTTATCATGAAATCCGATCACCGTCCGCCGCCCGCCCACCATGGAACTCAAGCAATTGCGCGCCTTCGTCACGCTCGCGGAAGAGCTGCATTTCGGGCGCGCCGCGCAGCGCCTGTTCATCGTGCAATCCGCGCTGAGCATGCAGATCAAGGCGCTCGAGGAAGATCTGGGCGCACGCCTGTTCGAGCGCGACCGCCACAAGGTCGAGCTCAGCGATACCGGACGCGTGTTCCTGCCCGAGGCGCGGGCGACGCTGCAGCAGGCCACGCGTGCGGAGCAGATGGCGCGGCTGTCGAGCCGCGGCGAGATCGGCACCCTGCGCATCGCGTTCGTGTCGTCGGTGCTGCCGGCGTTGCTGCCGGCCGTGCTGCGCACGATGCGCGAGCGCTATCCGCTGATCGCGCTCGAACTGAAGGATCTGCCGACACCCGACCAGATTGCCGCGCTGCGCGACCGGCGCATCGATTTCGGAATGATCCGGCTGCCGGCCGCGTATGCGGGCATCGACACGCGCGTGGTGCTCGAGGAGGGCTTCGTCGTCGCGCTGCCGATCGACCATCCGCTCGCCGCGCACGAGACGATCGCACCGGCCGCGTTGCGCGGCCAGCCCGCGTTCGTGCTCGCACGCCGCTACGCGCCCGGCTTTCACGACGACATGCTGCTCGCGCTGAGCCGCGCGGGCACGACGCTCGAGATCGCGCAGGAATTCGGCGAATTCACGACGATGCTCGCGCTCGTCGCGGCCGGGATGGGGATCGGGCTGATCCCGGCGGAAGCCGCGAGCGCGCTGCCGCCGAACGTGCTCGCGCGGCCGCTCGACCTGGCCGGGCACCGGACCGGCATCGGCCTCGCGTGGACCGACCTCGACAGCCCGCTCAAGCGCGCGTTCGTCGACGCGCTCGAACACGTGACGGCGAACGCCGGGCAATAAAAAAGCCCGGCCGGAAAAACCGGGCCGGGCTCGTTCGCGACGCAGACCGCCTTGCGGCGGCCGCGCGACGTGCGGGATTACTTCGCGTTCGCGAATGCGACTGCCGTATCCAGCATGCGGTTCGAGAAACCCCACTCGTTGTCGTACCAGCTCGACACCTTGACGAGGCGGCCCGACACCTTGGTCAGCGTCGCGTCGAACGTCGACGAAGCCGGGTTGTGGTTGAAGTCGATCGACACCAGCGGTGCGTCGTTGTAGCCGAGGATGCCCTTCAGCGCGCCTTCCGATGCTTCCTTCATGATCGCGTTGACTTCCTCGACCGTCGTGTCGCGCTTCGCGATGAACGACAGGTCGACGATCGACACGTTGATCGTCGGGACGCGGATCGCGTAACCGTCGAGCTTGCCGTTCAGTTCCGGCAGCACGAGGCCGACGGCCGATGCAGCACCCGTCTTCGTCGGAATCTGGCTGTGGGTGGCCGAACGCGCGCGGCGCAGGTCTTCGTGGTAGACGTCCGTCAGCACCTGGTCGTTCGTGTACGCGTGGATCGTCGTCATCAGGCCGGTTTCGAGGCCGATCTTGTCGTTCAGCGGCTTGACGAGCGGCGCGAGGCAGTTCGTCGTGCACGATGCGTTCGAAATGACGGTGTGCTCGGCCTTCAGCACGTCGTGGTTCACGCCGTAGACGATCGTCGCGTCGACGTCCTTGCCGCCCGGCGCCGAGATGATCACCTTCTTCGCGCCGCCCTTCAGGTGCGCGCTCGCCTTTTCCTTCGTCGTGAAGAAGCCCGTGCATTCCATCACGACGTCGACGCCCAGCTCGCCCCACGGCAGTTCCGCCGGGTTGCGGTTGGCCAGCACGCGGATCTTGTCGCCGTTCACGACGAGGTAGTCGCCGTCGACCGACACTTCGCCCGGGAACTTGCCGTGCGCGGTGTCGTACTGGGTCAGGTGCGCGTTGGTCTTCGCATCGCCCAGGTCGTTGATCGCGACGATCTCGAGATCGTGCTTCTTGCCGTTTTCATAAAACGCGCGCAGCGTATTGCGGCCGATACGGCCGTAGCCGTTGATTGCGACGCGAATCGTCATGGTCTATCTCCTGATGGCTGAAAAAATTCGTTTCGTGCAGCTTCACGGTGCGACGCGCGCGGGGGTGACGCGCGTCGCGAATGCTTTTAGGCCAGCACGGCCTTCGCGGTCTCGACGACGTGCTCGACGGTGAAGCCGAAGTACTTGAACAGCACGCCGGCCGGGGCCGATTCGCCGAACGTGTCGATCCCGACGACGCCGCCTTCGAGGCCGACATACTTGTGCCAGAACGCGGTCACGCCCGCTTCGATCGCGACGCGGCGCACGCCGTGCGGCAGCACGCGTTCACGGTATTCGGCGTCCTGGCGGTCGAACACGTTGGTCGACGGCATCGACACGACGCGGGCCGCGATGCCCTGCTGCGCGAGCGGCTCGACGGCCTTCATCGCGAGTTCGACTTCCGAGCCCGTCGCGATCAGGATGATCTTGCGCGCGACGATCTCTTCGTCCCAGTCCTTCAGCACGTAGCCGCCCTTCTCGATGTTCGCGATCTGCGCGTCGGTGCGCGGGTTGAACGCGAGGTTCTGGCGGCTGAAGATCAGGCTCGACGGACGGTCTGCGGCAACCGCGTGGGTCCATGCGACGGCCGTCTCGACCGTGTCGGCCGGACGCCATACGTCGTGGTTCGGGATCAGGCGCAGGCTCGACACGTGCTCGATCGACTGGTGCGTCGGGCCGTCTTCGCCGAGGCCGATCGAATCGTGCGTGAACACGAAGATCGACGGGACCTTCATCAGCGACGCGACGCGCAGAGCGTTGCGGCTGTAGTCGGAGAACGTCAGGAACGTGCCGCCGAACGGCTTGTGGCCGCCGTGCAGCGCGAGGCCGTTGATCGCGGCGCTCATGCCGAATTCGCGCACGCCGTAGTTGATGTGGTTGCCGAGCAGCACGCCCGCGCCTTCCGGATTCGCGCGGACCGCCTTCGATGCCTTCCAGTTGGTCAGGTTCGAGCCGGTCAGGTCGGCCGAGCCGCCGAGCAGTTCCGGCAGTGCGGCAGCCAGCCCTTCGATCGCCTGCTGCGATGCCTTGCGGGTCGCGACCGTCTCGGCGCGCTCGTTCGCGCCGGCGATGATCGCCGCGGCCTTCTCGGCCCAGTCGGCCGGCAGCTTGTTGGCCATCCGGCGCTCGAATTCAGCGGCTTCTGCCGGGAACTTCGCGCGATATTGCGCGAACGATGCGTCCCATTCGGATTCGGCACGCTTGCCGGCTTCCTTCGCGTCCCACGCCGCATAGACTTCCTGCGGGATCACGAACGGTTCCCACTTCCAGCCGAGCGCTGCGCGCGTCTTCGCGATTTCTTCCGCGCCGAGCGCCGCGCCGTGCACGTCGTGGCCGCCGGCCTTGGTCGCCGCGCCCTTGCCGATCACCGTCTTGCAGCAGATCAGCGTCGGCTTGTCCGACAGCTTCGCCTTCGCGATCGCCGCGTCGACCGCGTCGACGTCATGGCCGTTCACGTTCGGAATCACGTTCCAGCCGTAGGCTTCGAAGCGCTTCGGGGTGTCGTCGTGGAACCAGTTGACGACGTCGCCGTCGATCGAGATGCCGTTGTCGTCGTACAGCGCGATCAGCTTGTTCAGCTTCAGCGTGCCCGCGAGCGAGCAGGCTTCGTGCGAGATGCCTTCCATCAGGCAGCCGTCGCCGAGGAACACGTACGTGTGGTGATCGACGATCTTCGCGCCGTCACGGTTGAACTCGTCGGCCATCAACGCTTCGCCGAGCGCCATGCCGACCGCGTTCGCCAGACCCTGGCCGAGCGGGCCGGTGGTCGTCTCGACGCCCGGCGTGATGCCGAATTCCGGGTGGCCCGGCGTCTTCGAGTGCAGTTGGCGGAAGTTCTTCAGCTCTTCCATCGGCAGGTCGTAGCCGGTCAGGTGCAGCAGCGAGTACAGCAGCATCGAGCCATGGCCGTTCGACAGCACGAAGCGGTCGCGGTCTGCCCAGTGCGGGTTCGTCGGGTTGTGCTTCAGGTGGCGCGACCAGAGCGCAACGCCGATTTCGGCCATGCCCATCGGCATGCCGGGGTGGCCGGAGTTCGCTTGCTGGACGGCGTCCATCGCGAGCGCACGGATCGCGTTGGCCATCAGGGTGGTGGAGGCGGGAGACGAAGTCGTCATGTCGAGTCCGGAGAACGAGTCGAGGAAACGGGGGCACGGCGGCATCCGGAAGCTCGAGCGTCAATCGTTCCCGGCGCGCGGTGCGGCGCCTGACGGACGCGAAGCGGACGGAGCCTACGGACGGGGCTGCAAAGCTCGACATTTTAACAGATGGGCTGACATTTCCCTTGTCGGCGCGCGGTGTTCCGGCACGCTTTTCCGCGGAACCGCATGCCTCCTATAATTCAGGCGTCGGAACTGCCCGCCCCGAGCGGCCCGCCCGTGAACACGACCCTTCTCTTCCATCCCACGCCCGACGCCGCGTACGGCTTCCCGAACGCACGCCGGCTCGCGCACGTCGCGTCGCCGCACCAGCACATCGAAGTCTGGGAAACCCCGCAGCTCGGCCGCCTGTTCACGCTGGACGGACGGCCGATGACGTCGGTCGGCGACGAATACGTGTACCACGAGTGCATGACGCACCCGGCCGCGCTCACGCATCCGTGCCCGCGCAAGGCGCTCGTGCTCGGCGGCGGCGACGGCGGCGCGGCGCGCCAGCTGCTCAAGCACGCGTGCATCGAGCGGATCGTCGTCGCCGAACTCGACGATGAAGTGGTCGGCATGGCGCGCCGCTATCTCGACGACGTGCACCAGGGCGCGCTCGACGACCCGCGCGTCGAGGTCGTGATCGGCGACGCCGCGCATTTCGTCACGTCGACCGTCGAGCATTTCGATCTCGTCGTGTTCGACCTCACGCCGCCGGATTCGCCGGCGGCCGGCCTCTATACGCGCGAGTTCTACGCGCGACTCAAGCGGATCCTCACGCCGTGCGGCGCGATCTCGCTGCATCTCGGCTCGCCGGTGTTCCACGCGGCGCGCATCGCCGCGCTGCTCGCCGACCTGCGCGCGAGCTTCGCGTTCGTCGATCCGTTGTCCGCGCACGTGCCGCTGTACGGATCCCAATGGCTGATGGCGATCGCGAGCGACACGCTCGATGCCGCCGCGCTGTTCGCGCACGACATCGACGAGCGTCTCTCCGCGCGCCGCGTGCAGGGCTTGCGCTACTACGATGCGCGGCTCCATGCGGCCCTCTTTGCCCTGCCGCGCGCGCTGCGCGATACACTGGGCGTTCGTCGCTGAGCGTCCCGGGCGGACGCATCGTTCTGCGGGTTGGTCGCGCGTTCTCCCGCGCTCGACCCGCGACGCCCACGCCCGGAACGATGCACGCGGCCCGCCGGCATGTCCGCGGAACCGCACCAGGCGCCCGCGCGCCAATATCCGTTGGACTGCCAAGCATGGGACCGGAGTAACAGCTCAAGCGCCAACACCGTTCGACAGGAGATTTTCATGACCGATCCACGTCCGGCCGACGTGCCTTGGTTGACGCCTTACCTGGCCGTGCGCAATGCGCATGCGGCCATCGAGTTCTTCCAGGCCGCGTTCGGCTTCGAGTTGCGCGACGTCCTCGACGAGGACGGCGCGATCATGCACGTCGAGATGACCTACCGCGGGCAACTGATCGTGATGTTCGCGCCAGAAGGCGCGTTCGGCTCCACCGCGCTCACGCCGAAGAGTGCGGGCGCAACCGCCCCGCAATCGTTCTATTTGTATGTCGACGACGTCGACGCGACCTGGCAGCGCGCGCTCGACGCGGGCGCAAAATCGCTGACCGCGCCGCAAGACCAGTTCTGGGGCGACCGCTTCGCGCAGATCGAGGATCTCGACGGCTACCGCTGGGCGCTCGCGCGCCGTCTGAGCGCATGAACGGAGCTGCGATACGCATGAGTGAAGCCACCACCACCGCGGCCGTGCCGCGCTTTTTCATCGAGGCGGCGCTGCGCGCCGACGCGACGCTCGCATTGCCGGCCGACGTCGCGCGTCACGCGCAAGTGCTGCGGCTGCAGCCCGGCGACGCGCTGGCGCTGTTCGACGGCAGCGGCGGCCAGTACCGCGCGCGGCTCGTCGAGATCGACAAGCGCAGCGCGCTCGCGCAGATCGAGGCGTTCGACCCGGCCGAGGCCGAGCCGCCTTATCGCGTGACGCTCGCGCAAGGCATCGCCGGCGGCGACAAGATGGATTGGGTGATCGAGAAGGCCGTCGAGCTCGGCGTCGCGGCGGTCGTGCCGCTGTCGACCGCGCGCGGCGTCGTGAAACTGTCCGGCGAGCGCGCGGACAAGCGCGTCGCGCACTGGCGCGGCGTCGTGCGCGCGTCGTGCGAACAATGCGGGCGCAACCGCGTGCCCGACGTCGCGCCGGTACGCGGCTTCGGCGCCTGGCTCGATGGGCTGCCGGCCGCGCCGGCTGACGGCGAGCTGCGGCTGCTGCTGTCGCCGCGCGCGAGCATCCCGTTCGCGTCGCTGCCCGACGCGCCGCCCGCGGCGGCCGTCACGCTGCTGATCGGCCCCGAAGGCGGGCTGTCGCCGGACGAGGAAAACGCGGCACGCGCACGCGGGTTCACCGCGTTGTCGCTCGGCCCGCGCGTGCTGCGCACGGAGACGGCCGGCGCGGCTGTGCTCGCGGCGCTGGCCGCGCGCTGGGGCGGCTGGTGACGAACCCGACGTGTCGCGACACGCGGCGCGCCGGCTCGCGGGGTCGCCGCGCGAATGCGACGCGCGGACGCAAAAAAGCCCGCGCGAGGCGGGCCTTTTGCCGGATCGGCCGCGTTCGGGCGGCCGACGGGTTCGCGCTTTACGCGAACGAATAGAACACGCGGAACGCGACCTTGCGCTCGGCCCAGAATTCGGCGGCTTCGCGGAACACGTCGAGCAGCGTTTCGCGCCCTTCCTTGTCGAATTTCTGCGCGATCGGCAGCCCTTCGAGGACGATCACGAAACCGGGCTGCGCGCCGGCCTTCGCGACCAGGTCGGTCAGGCAGTCGTACAGCGCATCGTAGTTCTTCCCGAAATGTTTCGGAAACAGGAACGACGTCGCGATCGTCTCCATCACTTCCTGCTTCGACTGCGCGGCGCCGCAATACGCGTACAGGAAATGCTGGCCGAGCCGGTTGGCTTCGTCGGCGAGATCCTGCACGCGGAACGCGCGGATCGACTGCACGAGATTGGGTCGCACGGTCGTGAAAAGGCTCATAGGCTCCTCGTTCGATGAAAGCCCGGGCTCGGCTTCCTGTTGCTCCGGCGCGCCGCCGGCCTGTGCCGCCGCGTGGAGTTGCATCACGCGCTGAAACAGATTGCCGTCGCCGGCCGCGAACAGTTCCGCCGCCGCCGTATCGTGCGCGTAGATGGAGTCGCTCATTCCGTTCATCCCGAAGTCATTCAACAATACGTTTAAAACTGTTGTAGTGGTCGTCTGTGTAATAACAGTTGTCGATCCGGCGCAATGGCCCGCCGCAGACGATCCGGCGCGCGCCGCGATTGCGTGCGCGCGGCGTCGGCACCGTGTACTCGTGGTAGTAGCCGCGCTTCGCCTTCGGCAGGATCCGCTCGCGGTTGCCGAAGACGACGCCGTCTTTCTCGTACGGATAGGGGCCACCGGCGCCGATCAGGCCAAGCGTGGTCACGGCCTCGCGCGGCAGACGGGCGGTCGGGATCGTATCGACCCCGCCGACGGCCAAGTCGGCCGACGCGGCCTGCCGTGCGTAAGCGGCGGAAACCAGACTGCCCGTCGGTGTACCGACGATACCCATCGCGAACATCGCGAAGACGGACGCGAGCGCGCCGTTGCGGAGCCACTTGCGTGCCATGAACCAGGGTTCCCGCTGTTAAATCAAGTAGTTGACGACCAACCAAAGGCGTTAGCGTAGCGCTATTGTCCGCGCGAATCAATGTTCGTTTGGGAATCGAAAGGCTGGCCCCGCCCGGAATCGCGCATTTTTTACCGAAACAAGACTACATTTATCTTACATGAGATAGAATATTGGCGGCATCTCTCGTATGGCAAGACTTTGCCTCCTTGCCACGCTCGCTGCCTGGAGTGGAGAGATGTTGCTGCTGCTTATGGGAAGCGCGTTTGCGCCCTGCCCGACGGCGTGCCCATTGCGGGCGCGCCTCTTTTTGCTTTTGTTTACAATTTCGCCCGACGCGCGGCACCGGTTCGACCGTTGCCGCGCGGTTCTTTCCGACTCAGCGTGCGGCGTTCACGTCGGCGACCAGCAGCGCCGCCATGTTGACGATGCGGCGAACGGTCGCCGATTCGGTCAGCACGTGCACCGGCTGAGCCGCGCCGAGCAGGATCGGCCCGATCGCGATGTTGTTGCCGGCCGCCGTCTTCAGCAGGTTGTACGCGATGTTCGCGGCATCGATGTTCGGCAGGATCAGCAGGTTCGCGTCGCCTTCCAGCGTCGATTCCGGCAGGATTTCCTTGCGCAGCGCGGCGTCGAGCGCGACGTCGCCGTGCATTTCGCCGTCGACCTTCAACTCCGGCGCACGTTCCTGCAGGATCGCGAGCGTATCGCGCATCTTCTGCGCCGAAGGCGCGTTGCTCGTGCCGAAATTCGAGTGCGACAGCAGCGCGACCTTCGGCTCGATACCGAACCGGCGCACTTCTTCCGCGGCCATGATCGTGATCTCGGCAAGTTGCTCCGGGGTCGGATCGACGTTCACATGCGTATCGACCAGGAAGATCTGGCGGCCCGGCAGCACGAGGCCGTTCATCGCCGCGTACACGCTGCAGCCCGGGCGCTTGCCGATCACCTGGTCGATGAAGTGCAGGTGGCGGTGCGTGGTGCTGATCGTGCCGCAGATCATCCCGTCCGCTTCGCCCTTCTTCACCAGCATCGAGCCGATCAGCGTCGTGCGGCGGCGCATCTCCACACGGGCCAGCTGCTCGCTGATGCCCTTGCGCGCCATCATCTTGTAGTACGTCTGCCAGAAATCGCGGTAGCGCTCGTCGTGCTCGGTGTTGACGACCGTGAAGTCGGTACCCGGCGTGAGACGCAGGCCGTAGCGCTGGATACGGTGTTCGATCACCGACGGACGGCCGATCAGGATCGGCTTGGCGAGCTTCTCGTCGACGATGATCTGCACGGCGCGCAGCACGCGCTCTTCCTCGCCTTCCGCGAACACGACGCGCTTCTTCTCCGCCGGCGCGCTGCGCGCGAGCTGGAAGATCGGCTTCATCGTCGTGCCGCTGTGGTACACGAACTGCTGGAGGTGAACGCGGTACGCCTCCATGTCCTCGATCGGACGCGTCGCGACGCCGCCGTCCATCGCGGCCTGCGCGACGGCCGGCGCGATCTTGACGATCAGGCGCGGATCGAACGGCTTCGGAATCAGGTATTCGGGCCCGAACGACAGGTCCTGGATCCCGTATGCGGTCGCGACGATGTCGCTCTGCTCGTGCTGCGCCAGTTCGGCGATCGCGTTGACGGCCGCGATCTCCATTTCACGCGTGATCGTCGTCGCGCCGACATCGAGCGCGCCGCGGAAGATGAACGGGAAGCACAGGACGTTGTTGACCTGGTTCGGATAGTCGGTACGGCCGGTCGCGAGAATCGCGTCGGGGCGCACTTCGAGCGCCGCTTCCGGCAGGATTTCCGGCGTCGGGTTCGCGAGCGCGAGGATCAGCGGGCGCTCGGCCATGCCCTTCACCATCTCGGGCTTCAGCACGCCGGCGGCCGACAGGCCGAGGAAGATGTCCGCGCCGTCGATCACCTCGGCCAGCGTGCGGGCTTCGGTTTCGCGGGCGAAACGCTCCTTGTCCGGATCCATCAGCTCGGTGCGGCCCTTGTAGACCACGCCGGCCAGGTCGGTCACCGTGATGTTCTCGAGCGGCAGGCCGATGTCGACCAGCAGGTCCAGGCACGCGAGCGCGGCCGCACCCGCGCCGGACGCGACGAGCTTCACCTTCTTGATGTCCTTGCCGACGACCTTCAGGCCGTTCGTGACGGCCGCGGCCACGACGATCGCGGTGCCGTGCTGGTCGTCGTGGAACACCGGGATCTTCATCCGCTTGCGCGCTTCGCGCTCGACGATGAAGCAGTCCGGCGCCTTGATGTCTTCCAGGTTGATCCCGCCGAAGGTCGGCTCCAGCGCGGCGATCACGTCGACCAGCTTGTGCGGGTCCGACTCGTTCAGCTCGATGTCGAACACGTCGATGCCGGCAAACTTCTTGAACAGTACGGCCTTGCCTTCCATCACCGGCTTCGACGCGAGCGGGCCGATGTTGCCGAGCCCGAGCACCGCCGTGCCGTTCGTGACGACGCCGACCAGGTTGCTGCGCGCCGTGAAGCGCGCGGCGTTCAGCGGGTTCTCGACGATCTCCTCGCACGCATACGCGACGCCCGGCGAATACGCGAGCGCGAGGTCGCGCTGGTTGATCATCTGCTTGGTCGGGGCGATCGCGATTTTCCCCGGGGTCGGGAATTCGTGATAGTCGAGAGCGGCTTCGCGGAGCTTGGCTTTGGAGGAGGCTTGGGTCGACATGTGTCTCTTGACGTGCGGATTAGAATAACTGTTCGACGGCATTGTAGCGCCAATCGAAGGCCGCCAGACCGGCGATTCGGGTGCAACAGCCGCGACAAAAATGTACTGAACGGTGCAGGAACGGCGCCGTTCGCTGCGTACAATGCCGTTCCCTTCACCGCTTCCGGGTTCGTCCGCCGTGCCAGCCGCCTTGTCCGAGTTTTCGCTGATCGATCGCTTCTTCGCGCGCCGCGCGGCCCGGGGGGCGCGTGCGTCGACGCTCGGCATCGGCGACGATTGCGCGCTGATCGCGCCTCGATCCGGAAAATTGCTGGCCATTTCGACGGACATGCTGGTCGAAGGCCGCCATTTCTTCCCCGATGTCGCGCCCGACGCGCTCGGCCACAAGACGCTCGCGGTCAACTTGTCGGATCTCGCGGCGATGGGCGCCGAGCCGCGCGCGTTCACGCTCGCGTGCGCGCTGCCGCGCGCCGACGCCGCATGGCTCGAGGCGTTCAGCAACGGGCTGTTCGCGCTCGCCGAGCGGTTCGGCTGCGAACTGATCGGCGGCGACACGACGAGCGGGCCGCTGAACCTGTGCGTGACCGTGTTCGGCGAAGTCTCGCCGGACGCGGCATTGCGGCGCGACGCCGCGCGTGACGGGGACGACGTCTGGGTGTCCGGCACGCTCGGCGACGCCCGCGCGGGGCTCGGGCTCGCGCGCGGCGAATGGACCGCCGGCGCGGATGAAGCCGCCGCGTTCCGGCAGGCGCTCGAGCGTCCCGAGCCGCGCATCGCGCTCGGGCTTGCGCTCGCCGGCGTCGCGCACGCGGCGCTGGACATCTCGGACGGCCTCGCCGGCGACTTGCAGCACATCCTGACCCGCTCGAACGTGCGCGCCGAGATCGACGCGGACGCGGTGCCGCGCTCGGCCGCGCTCGCGACGCTGCCGCCCGACGTACAGCGACGCTGCACGCTCGCCGGTGGCGACGACTACGAACTGTGCTTCACCGCACCGGCTGCGGCCCGCGCGGCGATCGAGGCAGCGGGCGCGAGCGCCGGCGTTCGGGTCACGCGAGTCGGTACAATACACGCGCTGTCCTCGCCGTCGGAGCAGCCCGCGATCGCGTGGCGCGACGCCGCCGGCGCCCCCCTGACTCTCACGTTGCACGGTTTCGACCACTTCCATGCAGACTGACCCGACCGCGCAATCCGCGGCCGCGCCCGGCGCCGCCCGACACGTGCCGCAGCGCGCCACCGCGCGCTTCATGCTGTCGCACCCGGCGCACATCGTGTCGCTCGGCTTCGGCAGCGGGCTCGCGCCGTTCATGCCCGGCACGTTCGGCTCGCTGTTCGGCTGGCTCACGTTCGTGGTGTTCAACCGCTACCTGACGGTGCCCGAATGGTGGGCGCTGATCGCGGTCGGTTTCGCGGCGGGCACGTGGATCACCGGTTTCACCGCGCGGAAGATGGGCACGTCCGATCCGGGCGCCGTCGTCTGGGACGAAATCGTCGCGATCTGGCTCGTGATGCTGTTCGTCACGCCCGCGACCTTCATCGGCCAGTTGTGGGCGTTCGTCGTGTTCCGCTTCTTCGACATGCTCAAGCCGCCGCCGATCCGCTATTTCGACCGTCGCGTGAAAGGCGGGCTCGGCATCATGGTCGACGACCTGATCGCCGCGTTCATGACGCTGCTCGTGATCGCGTTCTGGCGCTCCGTCGTCGGCTGACCGATTTCCCGACTCCCGTTTCCCGACGCGCATGCCAACCGATTCCGTCGTCCATCAGCTTGCGATCCGCGCAGGCAACAAGCTGCGTGACGAGCACCTGTCGCTCGCCACCGCCGAATCCTGCACGGGCGGCATGATCGCCGCCGCGATCACCGACATCTCCGGCAGCAGCCAGTGGTTCGAGCGCGGCTTCGTCACCTACTCGAACCAGGCGAAGATCGACATGATCGGCGTGCCGCCCGACCTGATCGAGAAACACGGCGCCGTCAGCGAGCCGGTCGCGCGCGCGATGGCCGAAGGCGCGCTGCGCAACAGCCGCGCGCAGGTCGCGCTGTCCGTCACCGGCATCGCCGGCCCGGCGGGCGGCAGCGAGAAGAAGCCGGTCGGCACCGTGTCGTTCGGATGGAGCAACCGGCTGCATACCGACGTCGAGACCCTCGTGTTCAAGGGCGACCGCGAGCAGATCCGCACGCAGGCGGCCGCGCATGCGCTGCGCGGGCTGCTGAAGCTGCTCGACGAACGCGAACGCTGATTCGCCGGCGCAGCGGCAGGGGCGGCCTCCGCCCGTGCCCGCCTGCTGGATCGCGTCGGGCTTCACGACGCTCCCGCTCTTGTCCGCCGTGACCGGCAGGCCGGGCGCGTTCTGCCGCGCGGCCCGCGGACGCGGGCTCGGCGGTGAAAGGCCGCCCGTGCAGGCGGCCCGTGTTTCGGCGATATTTCAGCGATACGCGTTGATCGTATCGCGCGTCTTCTGCGCGGCGAGCGCGGCGGCTTCGGCGAAATCCTCGCCCTTGCTCGCGTACAGGATCGCGCGCGACGAGTTGATCATCATCCCGGTGCCGTCGGCGGTGCGGCCCGCGTTGACGGTCGCCTGCACGTCGCCGCCCTGCGCGCCGATGCCGGGGATCAGGAGCGGCATGTCGCCGACGATCCCGCGCACGATCTCGATTTCCTTCGGGAATGTCGCGCCGACCACCAGGCCGAGCTGGCCGTTCTTCGCATTCCACTTGTTCGCCGCGAGGTCGGCCACGACCTGGTACAGCGGCCGGCCGTTGGTGTCGAGAAACTGCAGGTCCGACCCGCCCGGGTTCGACGTGCGGCACAGCACGATCACGCCCTTGCCTTCATGCTCGAAGTACGGCTCCACCGAGTCGTAGCCCATGTACGGGTTCACGGTGACCGCGTCCGCGCGATAGCGCTCGAACGCCTCGCGCGCGTACTGCTCGGCCGTGCTGCCTATGTCGCCGCGCTTCGCGTCGAGGATCACGGGCAGGCCCGGATGCTGGAGGTGAATGTGCGCGATCAGGCGCTCGAGCTGATCTTCCGCGCGATGCGCGGCGAAGTACGCGATCTGCGGCTTGAACGCGCTCGCATACTGCGCGGTCGCGTCGACGATCTGCCGGCAGAATTCGAAGATCGCGTCGGGCTGGCCGTCGAACTGCACGGGAAAGCGCGACGGCTCGGGATCGAGGCCGACGCACAGCAGCGAATTCGTGCGCTGCCACGCGGCGCGCAGCGATTCGATGAAAGTAAGCGGGGAAGACATGGCGGATACTCGCGGCAAACCGTTGGTAGACCGCGTATTTTACCCGCGTCGCCGGCGTCCTTCGCGCGCGGCGGCGTCGATGCGCGCATCGGACCGCTCGACGGTGAACGCGAAACGCCGCGTGAGCCGCTCGCCCGGCGCGAGCAGCGTCATCCCGTGCGCGGCCGCGCCGCCCGGCAGGTTCACCGCATTGATCGGATGATCGACCGGCTCGAAGCAGAAGAAATGCTCGCCGGGCGGCGTATAGAGCACGTACGAATCGGCGTCGGCCGCGATCGTCAGCAACAGCCCGCGGCGCGGCCAGCTTACCGTCGCGTGGCCGCCCCAGCCGGTGAACGCATGATTGACGAGCGTCGTCGGCAACGGATACGCGACGCCGAACTGCCAGGCCGGCGGCACGCTCACGTGCCGCACCGGCAGAAAATTCGTGCCCGACAGCCACAGGCCGCCCGCGGCCGCGGCCAGCTCGGTCGCGTCGTCGCGCACGAGGAACGGATGCAGGCCGAGCCCGAACGGCAGCCGTGCACGCCCTGCGTTCTCGATCGTCAGCGCGATCGACAGCGTCGTGTCGTCGAGCGCGAACGACTGGATCGCGCGAAACGCGTACGGCGCGCCGCTCGCGCGATCGAGCGACAGCTGCAGCGTCGTGTCGGTCGCATCGTCCACCTGCCACGACGCAAGCCAGCCGTCGCCGTGAATCGGCAGCGGCTCGTCGCGGCGGTTGCGCGGCACCGCGACGCTGCGTCCGTCGCATTCGAAGCGGCCGTTGCCGATCCGGTTCGAGTACGGCAGCAGCGGATAGCACGCGAGCGCATTCGGATCCGTCGCCGTTTCCGGGTGCTCGCACCGCCGGAACACCGGCACCAGCGCGCCGTGGTCGCCACGCCAGTCGAAGCGCGCGATGCCGCCGCCGAGGTGCGGCAGCACGTCGAGCCGCAGCGCCGCGTTCGACAGCGTGACGGCCGCCGCATGCGCGGCGCCGACGCCCTGCGCGAACGCGGCGGTCTGCGGGCCGGCGCTGACCGGCTGCGCGGCGGCAGCCAGGCGCGCGCGGCGCGACTGGCTCGTGGACGACGACGATGCGCGCGAGGACGTGGCGGTCATGGTGAACTCCTTTCCTTCGTCGATGAAGCGATACGGGTCGTCGCGCGGTGCCGCGCGAACACGAACGTCGGCAATCAGGCCCAGCCACCGTCGACCACCACGTCCTGCGCGGTGATCATCCGGCTGTCGTCGGCCGCGAGAAACAGCGCCATGCGCGCGAGATCGTCCGGCAGCAGCTCGGCGTCGATGCACTGGCCGGCCTTGATCGCTGCGCGGCCCGCGTCGTCGAGCCACAGCCTGCGCTGCTTGTCGGTCATCACCCAGCCGGGCACCAGCGAATTCACGCGGATCCCGAACGGGCCGAGATCGCGCGCGAGCCCGCGCGTGAGGCCCTGCACGGCCGCCTTCGCCATCACGTAGACGGGGTAGCCGCCGTTCTTCAGCATCCAGCTGATCGAGCCGAGATTGATGATCGCGCCGCCGCCGCGCTGCTTCATGTCGTCGATCACCGCCTGCGCCGCGAAGAACTGGTGGCGCAGGTTCACCGCGATGCCCGCGTCGAACGATTCGGGCGTCACGTCGCCGATCGCGTGGCGCGCGTCGTTCGCCGCGTTGTTCACGAGCACCGCGATCGCGCCGATGCGCGCGCGGATCGCGTCGATCGCATGGCGCAGCGCGTCGATGTCGGTCAGATCGCACGGGATGAACAGCGGCGCGTGGCGCACGTCCGGCGCCTGCGCGAGGTTTTCCGCAAGCGCCTGGCCCGCGTGCGCGTCGAGATCGACGAACGCCACGCGCGCGCCCTGCCGCGCGAAGTGCTCGACGAACGCCGCGCCGATTCCGGTCGCGCCGCCCGTGATCAGCACCGCGCGATCCTCCAGGCTCGGGTAGCGCGCATAGCGCGCGTCGCTCGTGGCGCGCGGGTTCTGCGCGGAAGTTTCGTTGGTCATGCGAATCGTCTCCGTGGAATCGGTCAGTCGCGTACGCCGCGGTTCTTCAGCTGGTCGAGCAGCACGGCCGCGAGCAGGATCGCGCCGCGCACCAGGTACTGGTAGAACGCGTCGATGTTCAGCAGGTTCATCACGTTCTCGACGGTGCCCATGATCAGCACGCCGATCACGACGCCCGAGATCGTCGCGCGGCCGCCCATCAGCGACACGCCGCCGAGCACGCATGCGGAGATCACGTTCAGCTCGAAGCCCTGCGCCGCGTTCGGCTGGCCCGACGTGATGCGCGATGCGAGGATCACGCCGGCGAGCGCCGTCACCGCGCCCTGGATCAGGAAGATGTACACGCGCGTGCGTTCGACGTTGATCCCCGCGAGGCGCGACGCCTCGGGATTGCCGCCGATCGCGAGCGTGTTGCGGCCGTACACGGTCTGGTTCAGCAGCACGCCGAACACGATGAAGCACATGAGCGTGACCCAGATCGGCAGCGAGACGCCGAAGAGCGACAGCCCGCCGAGCGCGATGAACGTATCCGACGACACGCCGACCGCCTGCCCTTTCGACACGATGAAGCCGAGCCCGCGCACGATTTCCATCGTCGCGAGCGTCGTGATCAGCGCGTTGATGCGCAGGTACGCGATCACCGCGCCGTTCACGAAGCCGATCGCCGCGCCGGCCGCGACCGCCGCGACGATCGCGACGAACGTGTTGTCGGTCGCATTCAGCACCATCGCGCACAGCACACCCGAGAACGCGACGGTCGAGCCGATCGACAGGTCGAAGTCGCGCGAGGCCAGACAGAACATCATCGTGCACGCGACCATCCCGATCTGCGAGATCGACAGCGCGAGGCCGAGCATGTTGTCGATCGAGAAGAAGTGATCGACCGTCAGCGACATCGTCACGAACATCACCGCGAAGATCGCGATCAGGCTGTATTCGGTGAGGTGCTGCCACCACTTCTGGCGGTCGCTCTGCTGGGGGACCAGCGCGTCGGCCGACGGCTTCACGGCTGCGCTGGCGAGGTTTTCCCTGACTTGCATGGTTGTATCTCCTGCTCCTGCATCGCGCGGCCCGCGCCGCGCTTGATCGATTCGAATGTCGTGCGTCGCCCGCGGCGACCTCACACTGCGTCAGCCGCCTCGACGACGCTCGTCTGCGGCAGCGCGAGGCTCAGCACCGCATGCTCGTTCGCCTGCTCGCGCGGCAGCTCGCCCGCGATGCGGCCTTCGCGCATCACGACGATGCGGTCGGACACGCCGAGCACTTCCGGCAGTTCCGACGACACCATCACGATCGCGCAGCCGCGCTCCGCGAGCCGGTAGATCACGTCGTAGATCTCGTGCTTCGCGCCGACGTCGATGCCGCGCGTCGGTTCGTCGAGGATCACGACCTTCAGGTCGGGCTCCGCGAGCCAGCGCGACAGGATCGCTTTCTGCTGGTTGCCGCCCGACAGGAAGCGGATCTTCTGCCGCCGGTTCGGCGTCTTGATCTTCAGCCGCTGGATGAAGCGGTCGGCCGTTTCGCTTTCGGTCTTGCGGTCGATGAACAGGCCCGCGCGCAGCGAATGACGGCGGCAACTGATGTTGATGTTCTCCGCGACCGACGCCATCGCGATGATCCCTTCCTCCTTGCGGTCTTCCGGGCACAGCACGATGCCGTGACGGATCGCGTCGCCGGTGCGCTTCACGTCGATGCGCTTGCCGTCGAGCGTCAGCGCGCCGGCGCGCCGGCGGTCCGCGCCGTACACGAGCCGCATCAGTTCGCTGCGCCCCGCGCCGACCAGCCCGAAGAAGCCGACGATCTCGCCCGCGCGCACCGAGAAGCTCGCGGGTTCGCGCAACGCGGGGCCGTCGACGCCTTCGGCCGCAAACCGCACGTCGCCGAGCGCACGCGGCGCGTAGTGATAAATGTCCGCGATCTCGCGCCCGACCATCTCGGCGACCAGCCGCTCGCGCGGCACGTCGGCGAGCGATTCGTGCGACGCGATCTTGCGCCCGTCGCGAAAGATCGTGCACGCATCGCACAGCCGGTAGATCTCGTCCATCCGGTGCGAGATGTAGATCAGCGCGCGGCCCTGCGCGCGCAGATCGTCGACGAGCTTGAACAGCACCTCGGTCTCGCGATGCGACAGCGAGCTCGTCGGTTCGTCGAGCGCGATCACGCGCGCGTTGCGCATCAGCGCCTTGCAGATCTCGACCATCTGCCGCTGCGCGATCGACAGCCGCCCGAGTTTCGCGTCGGGATCGAGATCGACGCCCATCGCGGCGAGCCGCTCGCGCACATGGCGCTTCGCCTCGCCCTTCCTCACCCAGCCGAGCGCATTCGGCAGGCGGCCGAGCAGCAGGTTCTCCGCGACCGTCAGGTCGGGCACGTACTGCAGCTCCTGGTGAATCACCGCAATGCCGGCCGCGATCGACGCGGCCGCACTCGAAAAATGCACGGGCTGGCCGTCGACCAGCACGCTGCCCGCATCGGGCTGGTATTCGCCGCCGAGAATCTTCAGCAGCGTCGACTTGCCCGCGCCGTTCTCGCCCATCAGGCCATGCACCTCGCCCGCGTGCACGTCGAACGAGATGCCGTCGAGTGCGCGCACGCCGGGAAATACCTTGCCGATATTGTCAAAACGCAGTGCCGCTGACACGTCGTCTCCCTGCTTCCAGTTCCATCGATCGCCGGCCGCCGCATCGCCGCGGCAGCCGGCGGGCCGCTTACTTCGATGCGAGCCCCATCTCCTCGCGCACCTTCGACACGTTGTCGCGCGTCGCGAGCATGCCCGTCGTCAGCGTCAGCGCCGGCGGTGCCTTGCCCTGCGTGATCCACGCGTACATCAGGTCCGACGTTTCCTCGCCGTGGCGCTTCGGGCTGATGATCACGGTGCCGTAGAAGCCCGTCGGCTGCGGCTTCTTGAACTCGTTCAGCGCCGAATCGGAACCGCCGATGCCGATGCCGATCATGTTGTCCGCCTTGAAGCCGCGTCCTTCCGCCGCGCGCACCGCGCCGAGCACAGCCTCGTCGTTCAGGCCGTACGCGACCCAGTGCTTGAACTGCGGATTCTTGGTGAGCGCGATGTTCGCCGCGTTGAACGCGTTCTCGGTGTCGGTCTTCGCCTGCGGCGCCGCGATCACGTTCGCCTTCGGGAAGCCGGCCGCCACCAGCGCGTCGGTCGCGCCGCTCGTGCGGTCGTGCGCGGTCGGCAGCTGCTCGTAGGTGATGTCGATCGCGCCGACGTCCTTCATGTCCCAGCCGCGCTTCTTGATCTCGGCCGCGATGCCGTCGCCGACCTGCTTGCCGATGTTGTACGCGGAGATCCCCATGTGCGGCACCGCATCGATCGGCTTGCCCGCGCCGTCGACGAGGCGGTCGTCGACCGTCATCATCTTCAGGTTGTGCGACTTCGCCTTCGCGACGATGCCCGGCCCGAGCTTCACGTCGGGCGTGCAGATGATGAAGCCCTGCGCCTTCTGCGCGGACAGGTTGTCGATCGCGCTCATCACCTTCTCGCCCGACGGCGCGCCGATCTTCACGAGCGTGAAGCCCTTGTTCTTCGCTGCGATCTCGGCGAACTTCCACTCGTCCTGGAACCACGGCTCTTCCGGCTGCTTCACCAGGAAGCCGATCTTGACCGGGTCGGCCGCATGCGCGACCGGGCTGCCGATCACCACTGCCGCCGCGGCGGCCAGCGTTACGAAGGTTCTGCGTTTCATCTCCAGTGTCTCCTTGTCTTCATCGAACGGAATGCAGCCGCTTGTTGGTTTCGACGCAGCGTGCGCGCGGCCGTCGCACGTGCGGTCTGTCGAATCGTTGTGTCAGTCGTGGTACAGCGCCGCGCGCCCGCCGTCGACGGTGATGCACGCGGCATTGATGAACGGTGCCTCGTCGGACGCGAGGAACACGGCCGTCATCGCAACTTCCTCCGGCTTGCCGATCCGCTTCATCGGCTGCAGCGCGAGCGTCTCGGCGCGCGCCGCGGCCGGGTCGGCCTGCGCGTCCCACCAGTCGCGCGTGAGCTGCGTCTCGATGTAGCCGGGCGCGATCGCGTTCACGCGCACGTTGCGCGCCGCGTATTCGATGCCGAGCGCACGCGTGAGGCCCAGCACGCCGTGTTTCGCGACCGGGTACGGAAAGCAGCCCGGGATGATCCGGAACGCATGCGTCGACGCGATGTTCACGATGCTGCCGCGACCGCGTTCGACCATTCCCGGCAGCGCCGCGCGGCAGCCGTGCCACACGCCGTCGAGGTCGACCGCGAAGCAGCGGCGCCAGTCTTCGTCCGTCATCGTCAGCGGATCGGCGAACACGTTGATGCCCGCGTTGTTCACCAGTACGTCGAGCGGGCCGAATGCGGCCTCGGTCTGCGCGAGCGCGTCGCGCACCGAATCCTGCCGCGCGACGTCCGCATGCAGCGGCAGCACGCGCGCGCCGTCGATGTCGTCGGCGATCGCCGCGGCCGTGCGCTGCGCTTGCGGGAAGTCGAGGTCGACGAGCGCGACGGCCGCGCCCTCGCGCGCGAACGCCCGCGCGATCGCAGCGCCGATTCCGCGGCCCGCGCCCGTCACCATCGCGACCTTGCCCGCGAGACGTCCCATCATGCGGCTCCGCCGCGCGCCGCGCGCAGGCCGGCCTGGAACGCGCGCGCGTTCGCCGCGGTCTCGTCCGCAGACTGGCCGGGCCGGTACAGCGCCGAACCGAGCCCGAAGCCGTTGGCGCCGGCCGCGAGGAACGGCTGCATGTTGTCCGGGGAAATTCCGCCGACCGGAATCAGCGGCACCGCGCGGGCGATCACCGCGCGCCACGCCTTCACGACGGGCACGCCGAGCTGCTCGGCCGGGAACATCTTCAGCACGTCGGCGCCGTTCGCGAGCGCGGCGAACGCCTCGGTCGGCGTCGCGACGCCCGGTGCGCTCGCGAGCCCGCGCTCGCGTGCACGGTGGATCACGGCCGCGTCGCTGTGCGGCATCACGATCAGCGTGCCGCCCGCGTCCTGCACGCGGTCGACATGCTCGGCGCGCAGCACGGTGCCGGCGCCGACGATCATGTCGTCGGGCAGCGCGCGGCGCAGCGCGGCGATGCTGCCGAACGGATCCGGCGAGTTGAGCGGCACCTCGACGATCCGGAAGCCCGCTTCGTGCAGCGCCAGGCCGTGGTCGGCCGCTTCGGCGGGCGTGATGCCGCGCATGATCGCGATCAGCGGGCACGCGTCGAACGCGCGCATCAGCGCGGCGTGCGGCGTGTACGGTGCGGGCAGCGTAAGGTCGGACGACATCGATGGTTCCTCTTCAATCGGTTCACTGGTCGGCGCAGACGGGCTCGCCATCCGCGCGCACGAGCCCGGCGCGCGACGCGATCCACCACAAGCCGCGCTCTGTCGCCTGCGCGACGACGCGCGCATGCGTGCAGCCGAACACGCTCAACGCGTCGACGTAGCGCGCGCACAATCCGTCGTCGCCGATCAGCAGCAGCGGCTGGTTCGCGAGCGCGACACCGCGTTCCGCGAGCATCGCGTCGAGCGCGTTCAGCTCATGGCCGATCAGCAGGCCGGACAGGTAATCGCCCTGCGCATCGGGCGCGAGCCGGTCGGTCAGGCCGAGCGTGCGCGTGCTGAAGATCGTCGCGAGCAGCCCCGCGCGCTGCGCGCCGCGTGCCACCGCGACACCGCGCGCGAATGCCGCGCGGTCGGGCGATTCGCTCGCGCGCATCGTGCGGCCGAGGATCGTGTGATCGCGCAGCGCCGCGAACAACTCGCCGGTCATGAAAGTCTGGAAGCGCTCGATGAGCCCGTCCTTCACCCATGCCCATTTCGCATGCGTGCCCGGCAATCCGATCAGTACGCCTGAACGATCTGCATCAAGCATGGGATCGTTCGCGAGTGCGCCGAATATCTGCGTTTCTTCGCCGCGCATCACGTCGGGCAAGTCGCCCGTCGCGATCACGCCCGGCACGATCGACACCGTCGTGCCGCGCGACGTCGTCACCGTGACGAGCCCCGCGACGAGCGCGTCGGCGCCGGCCGGCACCTGGACGTACGGCGCCTCGCGCCAGCCCTGCGCGCTGCCGACCATCCCCGCTGCCAGCACCGGCACGCCCGGCGCGCGGTCGAGCCAGTCGCCGCACGCTTCCTCGAACACGACGTCGAACGCACGCACGCCGCCGGCCGGCACGTGCATCACGCCCGCGGCACGGCTGCGCGTGTCGAGCAGCGCACCGTGCGCGTCGAACAGATACGCGCGCAGCGACGTCGTGCCCCAGTCGAGCGCGATCAACGACGGTGCGGCGCAGGAGGCGTCCGGAGCGGTCCGGGTCGAATTGGTCATCGTTTGATCCTGCGGGTACCCTGCGGCGGGCTCCAGCCCAGTTCCGCGGAAATGGCTCGCGCTTCGCGCTGCACGAGCGGAATCAGTTCGTCCATCCGGTCGTGCGGCATGTACGGAATCGTGCTCGCGACCGATACGGCCGCGACGATCGCGCCCGACGCGTCACGGATCGGCGCGGCCACGCAGCGAATCGACGCCTCGTTTTCCTCGAGGTCGAACGTGTAGCCGCCGGCCGCGTAATGCGCCATGCGCTGCAGGAACGCGCTCGTCTCGGGCCGGTTGTCCGGCTTGAAGTTGACGCCGGCCAGCGCGCGCCGCGCGGCTTCGAACAGCGAGCGCCACAGGTCCGGATCGAGGTCGAGCATCATCGCCTTGCCGATGCCGGTCGACGCGAGCGGCATCCGGTGGCCGACTCGCGAGCGCATCTCGAGGCCGCGCGTGCCGGGGATCTTGTCGATATACAGCACGTCGTCGCCGTCGCGCACGCCGAGGTGGATCGTGTCGAGCGTCGCTTCGGCGAGCGCCTCGAGGTGCGGCCGCGCGACCGCCGTGAGCGGCATCTGCTCGAGCGCGATCGTGCCGAGCTCGATCAGCTTGGGGCCGAGCAGGTAGCCGCCCTGCACCTGGCGCAGGTAGCGCGCCTGCACGAGGCTGCTGACGAGACGGTGCGTCGTGCTGCGCGTCGTGCCGAGCGCGGCGCCGATCGCGCGCATGTCGCGCGCGCCGTTCGCGATCGCTTCGAGGATCGCGAGACCGCGCAACAGCGTCTGCGTGCCGGCCTGCTGCGCTGCGAGGTCGAGCGGCGTGCTGGTCGCGCCGATGGTGTCGGTGAGCGGCGCAGCGTCCGGCGTCGCGCGCCGGGTGTCGAGAGCAAGGGATTCTGGCATCTTGATCATGGGACAGGCTTCTTCAACGGAATCGGTGAAGCCGCCGTCGCGACGCCGGAACGAGGTCGGGCGTCGCGGCAACGCGGCGGTCGATGCACCGAGGAAAGCGCCCGGCGAACTTCATGGAATGTGTCTCCGTGTGCGTCGGGCGCCGCGCGATGCGTGGGTCCGAAGCTGTCGATGTGCTTCGGATTGTAGGAGCGCACGCACTCGTCTCCAATATTTGAATGCGTTGTCCAGATAATGAGATAAACCGGCAAAGTGCTGCGGTGGCCGTCGCGAAACGGCCGCGCCATGCGCACGGGGGCGGAACCCGACACGTCGCGGGTTCCGCCCCCGTATTGGTCATGCGCGCCGCGCTTACTGCTGGCTCGTGCTGCGCGCCTGCATGTAGCGCTGCACGTCGGAGAACGACACGCGACCGCTACCGCTCGCGTCGATCTGCCGGAAGTGATTCGCGACATAGCCGAGGCCGGCCGCGCGCGCCTGCGCTTCGGTGATCGAGCCGGTGTTCTGCGTATCGGCCGCGCCGAACTGCCGCGCGAGCTTGCGCACCACCTGCGCGTGCAGCGCGGCGCCCGTCGTCTGCGTGCCGGCGGTCGGCTTGCGCGCGGCCGGCGGCACGTATGGATCGCCGAGCTGCGCCTGGCGCGCGCGCGCCGGGGTGGCGGCGTCGCTCGCCTGCGCGAACGCGGACACCGATGCGGATGCTGCAACGCCGGCGCACGCGAGCGCGGCGGCAACGACGATGAAACGTTTCTTCATGTCAGGCTCCAGTCTGGAATGAGGTCGTCGACGGCCGGCGAACGGCGCCGCCACGGGCGCGCGTCGCCAGGCCCGCACATCGCATCAGTGCGCGGCCGCGTTGTAGAAAGTCACGAGGTCGGCTTTCTCCTGCGGACGCGACGTATCGTCGAGATAGACCATGTGTCCACCCTGATAGTCCTTGATCGTCAGGTTCGGTTGCGCGCCGAGCCGCGCGAGGTCAAGCTCGGTCTGGTAGAACGGCGTCGCGATGTCGTGATACCCGTTCAGCGACAGCACCTTCAGCGACGGATTCAGCGTCAGCGCAGCCGCAAGATCGGGAATCGTGTCGGGCATCGCGAGGCCGTCGTGCGTCCAGTCCCAGGTCTGGATCGCATTGCTGCTGAGCGAATACGCCGACTGCGCGCTGTACTTCAGCACGTTCGGCAGGTAGCTGCCGATCGTGTCGGTGAACGGCTTCGTGATGAACGTGCTCGACGGGTCACCGTCCGCCGCGAGCGGGCTCGACGACGGCACGTTTACGCGCGCGTCGTAGCGGCCGATCAGCGTGCCCGGGATCAGCGACACCTGGAAGCTGTTGTCGAAGAAGGTCGGGACGACGTTGAAGTCCGCGTTCCACAGCGACTGCTTCACGCCGGTCGAATTCACCATCGTCGTGACGAGCGTCGGCGGGGGCGGCGTGTGGCTCGCGAGGTACGCGTTCACGGCGGGCACGTAACCGCCGGCCGTCAGCTGGCGCATCTGGTCCGCGTATTGCGGCAGGCTCGACGGGTTCGGGTTGTCGAGCTGGTAGTACGCGCCGACGGTGCCGTAGGACGGCACGAAGCCCGCGCAACTCACGGGGCTCGCCCCGTTGTTCGAGTTGCCGACATAGTCGCTCGCCATGTCGCAGTTCGCGTTGTAGTTCAGGATCGACGACTGCAGCACGATACCGTCGAGCTTCACGCCGGCCGTCTCGAGCAGGTTCGCGAGCACGTCGGTGCGCGGCGTGCCGTACGACTCGCCGAACAGGTATTTCGGCGAAGTGTCGCGCTGGTTCACGGCGATGTAGCGCGTCACGAAGTCGCGGAACGCGCCGCCGTCCTGGTCGACGCCCCAGAACGTCTGGTTCGTGTTCGGCGCGATCGCCTCCGAGAAGCCGGTGCCGATCGCATCGACGAACACGAGGTCGGTCGTATCAAGCAGGCTTTCCGCGTTGTCGACGAACGGGAACGTCGACGCGTTTGCGTTCGGGTCGCCCGTCTGGATCCGCTTCGGACCGAACGAGCCGAGATGGAGCCACACCGATGCGGAGCCGGGGCCGCCGTTGTACAGGAACGTGACGGGCCGTTTCGCCGCGGGCTGGTTGTCGGCGGTGTACGCGACGTAGAAGAACGATGCTTCGGGCGCGCCCGTCTGCGGATTGCGCGCGACGAGGTGGCCGGCGGTGGCCGTGTAGCGAATCGTCTTGCCGTTCAGCGTGATCTGGTGATGGGTGACGGCGGCCTTTTCGACCGCGGCGGACGCGTCGAGCGACGCGGTCGCGCTCGACGAATAACTGTTGGGATCGTTGTACGGCTTGTCCACCTGAGCGGCGGGATCGGCTGAATTGTCGGTACCTGCTGCGGAGGACGACGACACGTCGTCGTTGCAGGCCGTCAGAATCAGCGAAGAGAACACAACTCCCAACAACAGCTTCGCTTTGCTCGCTGGCATCGTTGCTTTCCTTCTCTCGAATGTTTTTTGTGTCGAGCAGCCGGGTAAGCCGCCCCCCGCCTCGATTGCGGCCGATAAGCCGAGGCGCTGGCCAATATACGTGAGCGGGTCGGCTTTGAAAAATTTGGAAATATTCGAGCACCGCTCGGTGCGGTGCACACCTTTCAGGAATGCTTCGATTAACGAACCATTGTTTTTCGGCAGCCTTTCAACTGCTTTCGCGTTTACCCGGAAACACTAAAACCGCGTGGATTTCGTGCCATATCGGCAAACAAAATCCCGCGCGGGCTGGCATTGCTCAGTAAAGCGAAATAGACGAATTCGTCTAATGGATATGTCCCGAAATGCGGGCGACATGAATGCGCTGCAGCGCACCAATGGCGCGCCGGCGACGGAACGGACAATGTGACGGCGCGGGCGCGCCGCTCACTGCGATTGCGGAAGTTCGGCCGCGCCCATCCGGCGGGCGATTACGGCCGCGCGCTGCGCCTGATAGGCCGAGCCGCGGTGCGCGTCGAACCAGCGCGGCTTCGGCAGCATCACCGCGAGGCGCGCCGACTGCCACGCGCCGAGCCGGCTCGCGGGAATCCTGTAGTAATAGCGGGCGGCGGCCTCGGCACCGTACACGCCGCGGCCCCATTCGACGGAATTCAGGTAGATCTCGAAGATTCGCTCCTTGTCGAGCACCGTCTCGAGCATCCACGTGATGATCAGCTCCTGCCCCTTGCGGATGTAGCTCTTCTCGCGCGACAGGAACAGATTGCGCGCGAGTTGCTGCGTGATCGTCGAACCGCCCGCGACGATCCGGCCGCGCGCCTTGTTCTTCTCCCACGCCTGCAGGATCGCGTCGACGTCATAGCCGTTGTTGGTCGCGAAGGTCGAATCCTCCGACGCGATCAGCGCGCGCTTCAGGTTGCGCGAGATCTGGTCGTACGGCACCCACTGGTGCTGGATCCGCGCGGGCGGATTGTCGCGCGACAGCCACCACGCGTCGGTCCGCATGAACGCGGTGGAACCCGGATTGATGAACGACCAAAGCGCGATCTGCACGAGATAGAACAGCTGCGTCGCGAGCCACGCGCCCGCGAACACCGAACCCGCATAGACGATCCAGCGGGTCGGGCTGATCGTCCGCGTGCGCTGCGTGCCGCTTACCGCCACCACCTGCCGCGCTCCGGTCAGGCCGCCGCGAGCGCCTGGCGCAGCGCGGCCAGCACCGGTGCGCCGTCCGGCCGCACGCCGCGCCAGATGAAGAACGATTCGGCCGCCTGCTCGACCAGCATCCCGAGCCCGTCGGCCGTGCGTGCGCCGAGCGACGCCGCATGCTGCATGAACACGGTCGGCTGCGCGCCGTACATCATGTCGTACGCGAGCGTGCCCGCGCCGAACGCCGCCGCGTCGCACTCCGGCAGCGCCGCGTCGAGGCTGCCGGCCGTCGCGTTGACGATCACGTCGTACGGTTCCGCACGCACGGTGTCCGGGCCGCCGCCCGACAGCACGCAGCCCGCATCGTGCGCGGCCTGCGTGAACTGACCGACGAGCGCCTCGGCCTTGCTCGCGGTGCGGTTCACGATCGTGATCGACAGCGGCGCGCGCTCGAGCATCGGCAACACGACGCCACGCGCCGCACCGCCCGCGCCGAGCAGCAGGATGCGCGCGCCCGCGAGCGACACGCCGAGATTCGATTCGATGTCGCGCACGAGGCCGACGCCGTCCGTGTTGTCGCCGTAGATGCGGCCGTCGGCTTCGATGCGCAGCGTGTTCACCGCGCCCGCCGCCGCCGCGCGCGGCGACAGCGTATCGGCGAGCGCATGCGCGTCGAGCTTGAACGGCACCGTCACGTTCGCGCCGCGGCCACCTTCGGCGATGAACGCGCGCACGGCGGCCTCGAAGCCGTCGACCGGCGCGAGCCGGTGCTCGTAGACGATCGCCTCGCCCGTCTGCGCGGCGAACTGCGAGTGAATGAACGGCGACTTGCTGTGCGCCACCGGATTGCCGAACACCACGTAGCGGTCGGCGCCGCTCGTCGAGGCGGCTGCGTTCATGATGCGCGTCCCTCTTCGCTCTCTTCACTTTCCTGGCCGTTGCCGCTCGCGGCCTCGCCGCCTTCGACCGCCGCGCCGTCCGCTTCGGCCAGTGCCTCGGCCTCGGCTTCCGCCGACGCGTCTTCCGCATCGACCAGCGTGTCGTCGCCGCCTTCGGTCTCGTCTTCGTCGTCGGCCGCGTCACCACTCGTCACGGTCGGCGCGTCGAGCACGTTCAGAAGCCGCACCGACGCCTCGATCGTCAGCTCGTCGAGCGACATCACGTCGAGCAGCACGCGCGTGCCGCGCGCATGCACGCCGAGCCCCGGCACGTGCAGCAGCAGCGGGATTTCCTCGAGGCGCACCAGGTCGCCCTTCACGACGCTCGCGACGACCTGCTTCTTCTGCTCCTGCGCGAGCCAGCGCAGGCACCAGAAGTACTCCATCCGGCGCTGGTAGTCGGCGTAGGCGGTATAGGTGTCGTCGAAGCCCTGCACGACCGCGTACAGGTCGGCGTCCTTCGGCTTGAACGGTGCGGCGAGCTTCGCGGTGACGCCGTGCTGCACGCACGCGAGCAGTTGCCACTGGTTCACGAGGTCGACGTAGCGGCGCAGCGGCGACGTGCTCCACGCGTACTGCGCGACGCCGAGGCCTTCGTGCGGCGCGGCCGTCGTCTGCATCCGCGTGCGCTTCGGGCCCGGCGCGCCGAAACCGCGCTGCGAGCGATAGATGCCGGGCACCGTGTGATCGTGCAGGAACGCGCCCCACGTCGAGTTCGCGAGGATCGCAAGCTCCGACACGATCAGGTCGAGCGGCGACCCGCGGCGACGCGGCGTGATCGTCACGTGCTCGCCTTCGACGTAGAAGTTGTAGTCGGTGTTGCGCTGCACTTCGCGCTTCAGGCCGTAGCCCGCGCGCGCGACCTGGCGCTTCTCGAACAGCGCCTGCGCGAGCGGCCACAGCACGGCGATGTCGTCCTTGTGCGGGTAGTCGCCGGTGCCGGCCGCGAGCGTCTCTTCATTGACGAGCTCGTCGAGCGTGTTGTGGCGCAGGTTGTTCTTCACGAACACGAGTTCGGCACGCGTCTCGTTCGCGACGATCTCCTGCGTCTCGCGGTTGACGATGATGTACAGCGACAGCGCCGGGCGGTAATCGCCTTCCTTCAGCGTGAACACGTCGACGACGTCGTCCGGCAGCATCGTGATCTTGTCGCCCGGCATGTAGACGGTCGACAGGCGCGCGCGCGCGATCGCGTCGACCGCGTCGCCGCGCACGATGCCGAGCGCCGGCGCCGCGATGTGCACGCCGATCCGCACGCGACCGTCGGACAGGTGTTCGACCGAGAACGCGTCGTCGATTTCGGTCGTCGTGATGTCGTCGATCGAGAACGCCTCGACGTCCGCGCGCGGCAGGTCGTCCGGCAGCGGGCCGACCGTGACGGCGGGAAAGCCCGTGCCGTGCGGGAAGAATTCCGCGAGGAAGCGCGCCTCGTGCAGCGCGCGCGGCGACGCGATGCCGCCGCAGTCGAGCATCAGCCGCGCCGGCGACACGCCGCGCGCCCCGGCCGCCGCTTCCATCGCCTTGTATTCGATCGCGTTCTTGTCCGGCCGCGTCAGCAGCCCGAGCACCTTGCCCGCGAACGCTTCCGGCAGCTTGCCGGCCTTCAGTTCCTCTTCATACTGCGCCTGGACGAGCGCCTGCTGGCGCTTGCGCTCGAGCGACGCGAGCGCCATCTTGAGCTGCTCCTCCGGCGCCCGCTGATACTGGCCGCGCCCCTTGCGGCGGAAGTAGACGGGCGAGCCGTGCAGCCGCAGCACAAGCGCCGCGCGCTCGACCGGGCCGTAGGTCGCGCCGAAATATTCCGAGGCCAGCGCCGTATATGCGAATTCCTCGGCCGGCGCGCATTCCCACAGGAAATCCAGGTCGATCTGTTGCGCGGCCGTATCGGCTTCCTGCATCAGCTCGCTCGCGGCCGGCTTCTCGAATTCGATCAGCACGTCCTTTGCACGGACCTTCGCACGCCGCCCGCCGGGCAACTCGACCTGAAATGCGTCGCCCTGGCGCGACAGCACGCTGCCCGCCTTGAAACTGCCCGATTCCTCGAAGAAAACGTTCACTCAGTACTCTCGTTCAGACTGCCGGGCGCCGCATCGGCGGCGCCGCATGATGATGGGAATTCGATCGGCATGACGCCGGGTTCATGACGTTCTTTCGTCGCAAAAGGCGAGAACGTCGTCGACATAGTCGGCAAATTCGCTGATTCCATGATCGCTGCCTTCGATCACGCGCGTTTTCGCGCCCGGGTAATGGGCGAGCATCTCGCGGTAGTCCAGCACTTCGTCGCCCGTCGCCGCGAACAGATAGTAGCGTTCGGGCCGCGAAATCGCCGGCACGCGCAACGCATCGAGCTCGTGCAGGTGATGGCGTTCGACGACGATCGACCCGCCGCCGTGCCACAGCGGCTGTTCGCCCAGATACTGCTCGAGATCGCGTTGCGGCACGATCGCCGGATTCAGCACCACCGCCTTCCAGCCGTGCTTTTCGGCGAGCCAGGTTGCGTAGTAGCCGCCGAGCGAGCTGCCGATCACCGTCACGTCGCGCGCACCGGCCACCTCGGCTTCCGCGACGGCGATCGCCTCGAGCGGCGACACCGACAGCGACGGGCAGCGCCACTCGTGCGTGCGGCCGAGTTCGGCCATGCGCGCGGCAAGGAGCCGCGACTTCTGCGACTCCGGCGTCGACCGGAATCCGTGCAGGTACAGGATCACGCGCGGCTCCCGAGCGCGTCGAGCAGCTTCTGGTGCACGCCGCCGAAGCCGCCATTGCTCATCACGAGCACGTGGTCGCCCGGGCGCGCGGCCTCGACGACCGACTTCACCAGCAGGTGGAGATCGTCGAACGCGCGGGCCTTGTCGCCGAGCGGCGCGAGCGCGTCGCCGAGGTTCCAGCCGAGCGCATCGCGCCCGGCCGGGGCACCGTAGCCGAACACCAGGTCGGCGTCGGCGAGGCTTGCCGGCAGTTGCGCCTTCATCACGCCGAGCTTCATCGTGTTCGAACGCGGCTCGAGCACGGCGAGAATGCGGGAATTTTGACGGCCGATGCGCGCACGAAGACCGGCGATCGTCGTTTCGATCGCGGTCGGATGGTGCGCGAAGTCGTCGTAGACAGTCACGCCGTCCACGCTGCCACGCACTTCCATGCGCCGCTTCACGTTGCGGAACGATGCGAGCGATTCGGCAGCCTGCGCGGGCGGCACGCCGACGTGGCGCGCGGCGGCGATCGCCGCGAGCGCGTTCATCCGGTTGTGGTCGCCCTGCACCTGCCACGCGACTTCACCGACGCGCTCGGCCTGCGAATACACCGCGAAACGCTCGTCGACCGGCACGCCGTCCTCGGCAGGCAGCGCCTGCCAGCCGCCGTCGACGCCGAAGCGCTCGACCTCGCTCCAGCAGCCGCGCGCGAGCACGCGCTCCAGCGCGTCCGAGCGGCCGTTGGTCACGATCCGGCCGACGCCCGGTACGGTGCGCACAAGGTGATGGAATTGCGTTTCGATCGCGGCGAGATCCGGGAAGATGTCGGCGTGATCGAACTCGAGATTGTTGAGCACCGCGGTGCGCGGCCGGTAGTGGACGAACTTCGAGCGCTTGTCGAAGAACGCCGTGTCGTATTCGTCGGCCTCGATCACGAAGAAACTCGAATCGGTCAGCCGCGCCGACACACCGAAGTTCAGCGGCACGCCGCCGATCAGGAAGCCCGGGTTCAGGCCGGCATCTTCCAGCAGCCACGCGAGCATCGACGACGTGGTCGTCTTGCCGTGCGTTCCCGCGACCGCCAGCACCCATTTGCCGGCCAGCACGTGCTCGCCGAGCCATTGCGGGCCCGATACATACGGCAGGCCGCGATCGAGGATCGCCTCCATCAGCGGGTTGCCGCGCGTGACGACGTTGCCGATCACGAACAGGTCGGGCTTCACGTCGATCTGCTCGGCGCCGTAGCCCTCGATCAGCGTGATGCCCTGCGCTTCGAGCTGCGTGCTCATCGGCGGATAGACGCCCGCGTCGCAACCCGTCACCGTGTGGCCCGCCTCGCGCGCGAGCACGGCGAGACCGCCCATGAAGGTGCCGCAGATGCCAAGAATATGGATGTGCATAGATGAATGCTTTCGCGCCGCCGGGCGCCGTCGATTCGGAAAGGAAGGTCTGCGGCACGCCGGACAGGCCGCCCGGCCAACGACTTTCGCCGCGACACAAAGACCGTCATTGTAACTGACGGCCCGCCCTGCCCGGCGGCCCGAACGATGGTTCCGAACGCCGCGCGGCGCGGCGGGCGGCACCCGGCCGCACCGCGTTCGGCCGTGGCGGCGATCGAGTATGATTGCCGGATCATGTCTCGCAAACCTCTTGTCGACCCGCGGCGCGCCCGCGAGGAAATTGCCCAGTCCGCCGCCCGCCTGATCGCGGAAGACGGCCTCGATTACGCCGGCGCGAAACGCAAGGCCGCGCGCCAGCTGTTCGGCGATACGCGCGTTGCCGGCGAATGGCTGCCGGATAACGACCTGATCGAGGAAGAACTGCGCGAGTACCTCGCCCTGTTCCAGAGCGACACGCAGCCGGACGAACTGCGCCGCCTGCGCGAGATCGCGCTCGACTGGATGCGCCGGCTCGCCGAGTTCAATCCGTACGTGACGGGCGCGGTGCTGAATGGAACCGCGAACGCGCATTCGGACATCCATTTGCAGATATTCACCGACAACCCGAAGGACGTCGCGATCTACCTGCTGAACCAGAACGTTCAGTACGACGTGTCCGAAACGCGGCATTTCGCCGGTCGCGCCGACGTCGAGACGCTCAGCTTCCTGTGGCGCCCGCGGCGCGACGTGGACGCGATCGGCATTCACGTCGCGCTCTACGCGAGCGACGACCTGCGCGGCGCGGTCAAGGCCGACGCCCGCGGCCGGGTCGCCCGCGCCGACGCCACCGTGTTGCGCGCGCTGCTCGAGGCCAGCAACGCCCCTTCCGAACCGGAATGATTCAACGATGATGATGAAACGCATGTTGGCGCTCGCGGTGGTCGCGGCCGCCGCCGTCGCCGGCGGGCTCGCCGCCGGCCATTGGTTCCGCGGCGGCAGCGCCGATGACGGCGTGGCCGTCGCCGCATCCGCCGCGAAAGGCAGCCCGGTCGACCAGCTGTGGGCCGCGTCGCTGACCGGCGTCGACGGAAAGCCGGCGACGCTCGCTTCCTTCAAGGGCCAGAAGGTCGTGGTCAATTTCTGGGCGTCGTGGTGCGGCCCGTGCGTCGAAGAGATGCCGGAACTCGTCGCGCTGTCGCACCAATACAAGCAGAAGGGGATCCGTTTCATCGGGATCGGCGTCGATTCCGACCAGAACGTGAAGAACTTTCTGCAGAAGGTGAAGGTCGACTATCCGGTTTTCGTCAGCGGTTATGCGGGCGCCGATCTGGCCCGTAATTTTGGAAATACCGCCGGCGCGCTGCCGTTTACGATCGTCATCGACGAAACCGGCAAGATTCGCGAGACAAAATTGGGACAAATCCAACCGGCCGAGCTGAAAAAGACCCTCGACGCGTTGTGATCGCCCTGAACGGCTGCCTGCGCGTTGGCGGTGATTTGTGCGTCGATCGGCGCAATTTCACGGGAATTCGCTGATACTTTGCGGCCGCACCGGTAATTCTTGCAGGTCCGGCGCGCGCGGCCGTTCGGCAAAACTAGACAAATTTCTCTAAATAGCGCTAAAGTTCGCGCAATTCCGCAGAAATAGAAGCGACCATGACACGATTGCTGGTGCTGCACGGCCCCAACCTGAACCTTCTCGGCACCCGGGAACCGGAGGTGTACGGCCGCGTCACGCTCGCGCAGATCGATCAGGCGCTTGCCGCGCGGGCGCAGGAAGCCGGCGCCGAACTGTCGTCGTTCCAGAGTAACCATGAAGGCGCGCTCGTCGACCGCATCCAGGCCGCGCGGGAGGAACAGACCGATTTCATCCTGATCAATCCCGCCGCGTATACGCACACGAGCGTCGCGATCCGGGACGCAATCGCCGGCGTTGGCATCCCGTTCGTCGAGGTTCATCTGTCGAACGTGCACCGCCGCGAAACGTTCAGGCACCACTCCTACTTTTCCGACCAGGCCGAAGGCGTGATCTGCGGGCTCGGCTGGAAAGGTTATCTGTACGCGCTCGAGTACGCGCTCGACAAGCTGCAAGGCGCGTCGCGCGGCTGATTTCGCGATCTAGATTCAGCGCCGGTCCCACCGGCGCTTTCACGTATTGAAAGGGGAATTCCCGATGGATCTTCGTAAGCTGAAAACTCTGATCGACCTCGTCTCCGAATCCGGCATCTCCGAGCTGGAAGTGACGGAAGGCGAAGGCAAGGTGCGTATCGTCAAGAACGCGCCGCCGGTCTATGTCCAGCCGACGGGCGGATTTGCCCCGCAGGTCAGCGCACCGGCCCCGGCGGTCGCGCTGCCGACCGAAGGCGCGGCTGCCGCGCCGGCCGCAGGCGCCGCTGCCGCGCCCGCCGTGCCGCAAGGCCACGTCGTGACGTCGCCGATGGTCGGCACGTTCTATCGCGCGCCGTCGCCGGGCGCGGACCCGTTCACCCAGGTCGGCGACACGGTCAAGGAAGGCCAGACCATCTGCATCATCGAAGCGATGAAGCTGCTCAACGAGATCGAGTCGGACAAGGCCGGCGTGATCAAGGAAATCCTCGTCGAGAACGGCCAGGCCGTCGAATACGGCCAGCCGCTTTTCGTGATCGGCTAAGCCCGCCGCGCGGCCTGTCCGGCCGCGCACCGCCGATGCTCGCCAGGCGCCGTTCGCGCGCCCCTCGAAGAGACGAATACTCGCTATGTTTGAAAAAATCCTCATTGCCAACCGCGGTGAAATCGCGCTGCGCATCCAGCGCGCGTGCCGCGAGCTCGGCGTCAAGACGGTGGTTGTCTACTCGGAAGCCGACAAGGAAGCCAAGTATGTCCGCCTCGCGGACGAAGCCGTCTGTATCGGCCCGGCCCCGTCGAACCTGAGCTACCTGAACATGCCGGCGCTGATCAGCGCCGCGGAAGTCACCGATGCCGAGGCGATCCACCCCGGCTACGGCTTCCTGTCGGAGAACGCCGACTTCGCGGAACGCGTCGAGCAGTCGGGCTTCACGTTCATCGGCCCGCGTCCGGAAACGATCCGCCTGATGGGCGACAAGGTCACCGCGAAGCAGACCATGATCAAGACCGGCGTGCCGTGCGTGCCGGGTTCGGAAGGCGCGTTGCCGGACGATCCGAAGGAGATCGTGAAGATTGCCCGCGCGATCGGCTATCCGGTCATCATCAAGGCAGCGGGCGGCGGCGGCGGGCGCGGGATGCGCGTCGTGCACACCGAGGCCGCGCTGGTCAATGCGGTCAACATGACCCGCGAGGAAGCCGGCCGTGCGTTCGGCAACCCGCAGGTGTACATGGAGAAGTTCCTCGAGAACCCGCGCCACATCGAAATCCAGGTGCTGTCGGACGCGCACAAGAATGCGATCTGGCTCGGCGAGCGCGACTGCTCGATGCAGCGCCGTCACCAGAAGGTGATCGAGGAAGCGCCGGCGCCCGGCATTCCGCGCCGCCTGATCGAGCGCATCGGCGACCGCTGCGCGGACGCGTGCAAGAAGATGGGCTATCTCGGCGCGGGCACGTTCGAATTCCTGTACGAGAACAACGAGTTCTACTTCATCGAGATGAACACGCGCGTGCAGGTCGAGCACCCGGTGTCGGAGATGATCACGGGCGTCGACATCGTCCAGGAACAGATCCGCATCGCAGCCGGCGAGAAGATCGCGCTGCGCCAGCGCGACATCCAGTTCCGCGGACATGCGATCGAATGCCGGATCAACGCGGAAGATCCGTTCAAGTTCACGCCGTCTCCGGGTCGGATCACGTCGTGGCATACGCCGGGCGGCCCCGGCGTGCGCGTCGACTCGCATGCATACAATGGCTATTTCGTGCCGCCGAACTATGATTCGATGATCGGCAAGCTGATCACCTACGGCGCGACGCGCGACCAGGCGATCCGCCGGATGCGCATCGCGCTGTCGGAGATGGTCGTCGAAGGCATCCAGACCAACATCCCGCTGCACCGCGAGCTGATGATCGACTCGAAGTTCGTCGAAGGCGGCACCAGCATCCACTATCTCGAACACCGGCTCGCCCAGAAGCAGCAGGTCGCACCGGAAGAAGCGTAAGCATGAGCTATCGCGAACTCGTCGTCGAACTGGCCCGTGAGCATGCGGAGGCGCTGTCCGACGCGCTGCTCGACCTGGGCGCGCTGTCGGTGTCCGTCGAGGACGCCGACGCCGACACGCCCGACGAACAGCCGCTCTTCGGCGAGCCGGGCCTCGTTCCCGAACGCACCGCATGGCAGCACTCGCGCGTGATCGCGCTGCTGTCGCCCGATCACGATCCGGCCGTGCTGCTCGCGGCGGCCGCGAACGAGATCGGCGTCGCCGAGACGCCGAAGTTCGACGTACGCGAAGTCGAGGAACAGGACTGGGTGCGGCTCACGCAGTCGCAATTCGAGCCGATTCCGATCGGCGAGCGGATCTGGGTCGTGCCGTCGTGGCACGACGCACCCGACCCCGACGCGCTGATCCTCGAACTCGACCCCGGCCTCGCATTCGGCACGGGCAGCCACCCGACCACGCGCCTGTGCATGGAATGGCTCGAACAGTCGGTGAAGCCCGGCCAGTCCGTGCTCGACTACGGTTGCGGCTCGGGCATTCTCGCGATCCTCGCGAAGAAATGCGGGGCGAACCCCGTGGTCGGCATCGACATCGATCCTCAAGCGGTCGAATCGGCGCGGCAGAACAGCGAACGCAACCACGCGGAAGTCACGTACGGGCTGCCCGACGCATGCCCGGCCGGCGAATTCGACATCGTCGTCGCCAACATCCTGTCGAACCCGCTGAAGCTGATGGCGTCGATGCTCGCATCGAAGGTGAAACCGGGCGGGCGCATCGCGCTGTCGGGTGTGCTCGCGCGCCAGGCGGACGAAGTCGCGGCCGTCTATGCGCGCTACGTCGACATCTCGGTCTGGCGCGAACACGAAGGTTGGGTATGCCTCGCCGGAACGCGGCGGGAAAGCCATTAGAATAGCGCTGTCCTTCACTCTGGCCAGCAGGCCGCCCGGCTCGACATGCTTCTTGCGACGCGCTGCCCTCATTGCGAAACCGTCTTCCGGCTGCAGCAGGAACAGCTCTCGCTGCATGACGGGCTCGTGCGCTGCGGACACTGCCATCAGGTCTTCAACGCGGCGCAGTCGCTCGTTCCCGAGCCGGCGCTGACCGAAGCGGAACCGGCCGGGCCGGCCGCCGCCGTACCGCAACACGAAGCCGCGCCCGCACGGCTCTTCGCCACCGACGCACCGGTCGAGCCGACGTCCGGCTCCGACTACCAGCCCGAAGGCTGGGACATGTGGGCGCCGTGGCTCGATGCCGGCGTCGATCCGTCCCTGCAGCACAACGTACAGACCGTGCGCACCGAGCCGCTGGTGCCGCTCGCGCCGCCGGCCATGGACGCTGGCGTCGTCCACCTGTCCGGCACGCCTGCCCCGATCGCATCGGCTCCGGCCGAACTGCACGCTGTCGCGTCGGCGGAGCCGGATTGGGCGCGCCACGAAACCGACTCATCCGGCGCATCGCGGGCCACGCCACCCGCCGAACCCGACCTGCGCGAACCGCGCTTCGTCGCGCACACGCCGTCGGCGGCCGACGCGGACGAACCTGTTGGCAACGCGCACTTCTCCGTACCCGACGACGAACGCGCACCGCGCGAACCGCGCTTCGCATTCACGCCGGCGCAAGCCGTCCCTGAACCCAGCGCCGACGCCGACGAGCGCGCCCCCGCACCGGCCGCGGCGGCCAGCGAAGCGGCCGTCCAACCGGCCGCGCCCTTCCCCGCCGCACTGGCCGACGACGATCGCCCGCACTTCGCCGTGACCCGCGAGACGCGCGCGCCGCAGCGACGCGGGATGCTCGGCGGCTTTTTCGGCGGACTCGTCGCCGCCGCGCTCGCGGTGCTGCTCGTCGCGCAACTCGCGTGGTGGCAGCGCGAAACCGTGATGATCTACTGGCCGGTCACGCAAGGCTGGTTCCGGCAGGCGTGCGCGCCGCTCGGCTGCACGGTGACGCCGCCGCGCGCAATCGATGGCCTGCGGCTCGACGCGGCCGACCTGCGCCAGATCGACGGCCCGCGCGTGCTGGAGTTGAAGGTGCCGCTGACGAACCGCTACCGCGTCGCACTCGCCTACCCGTCGCTCGAGCTGACGCTGCTCGACGACACGAATCACGTGACCGTGCGCCGCGTGCTCGCGCCGCGCGACTACGTCCGCCCGGGCACGCCGATCGACGCCGGGCTGCCGCCCGGCACGACGCGGACGATGGTCGTCCGTCTCGACACGAACGGCGCGCCCGCCTCGAATTTCCGCGTCCAGATCTTCTATCCGTGACGCCCCGCGGCGCGCGCATGCGCGCCGTCTCAACCCGCGCGCCGCAGCGGCGCGCTATTTCGGAGCACGAACATGAGCAAAGTTACGCTGGGTGGCAACCCGATCGATCTCGCCGGCACGTTCCCGGCCGTCGGCTCGCAAGCCCCCGACTTCAAGCTGGTCGGCAAGGACCTCGCCGATCTGTCGCTCGCCAGCTTCGCCGGCAAGCGCAAGGTGCTGAACATCGTCCCGAGCCTCGACACGCCGACCTGCGCAACGTCGACCCGCAAGTTCAACGAAGCCGCGTCGTCGCTCGACAACACGGTCGTGATCGTCGTATCCGGCGACCTGCCGTTCGCCGCCACGCGCTTCTGCACGACGGAAGGCCTCGCGAACGTCGTGACGGCTTCGACGTTCCGCGGCGCCCGCGCGTTCGCGAACGCGTATGGCGTCGACGTGACGAGCGGCCCGCTGAACGGCCTGACGGCCCGCGCGGTCGTCGTGCTCGACGCGCAGGACAAGGTGATCCACGCGGAACTCGTCGGCGAGATCAAGGACGAGCCGAACTACGACGCAGCGCTCGCCGCACTGAAGTAACCCGCTGCCGCCCGGCGCTGCCGCGCGAGGCCCGACGGCCTCGGCGCACCGGCCGGGCGGCCGCTTCCTTTTGCTCTCTACAGGAACGCACGCCTTGACTACGCTGATTTGCGGCTCGCTCGCCTACGACAACATCATGACCTTCGAAGGCCGGTTTCGCGAGCACATCCTGCCCGACCAGGTTCACCTTCTGAATGTGAGCTTCCTCGTGCCGACGATGCGTCGCGAATTCGGCGGTTGCGCGGGGAACATCGCTTACGCGCTGCACATGCTCGGCGGCGACGCGCGCATCATGGCGACGGTCGGCGCGAACGACGCCGATCGCTATCTCGAGCGTCTCGACAGCCTCGGCCTGTCCAAGGCCAGCGTGCGCGTGGTGCCCGAAACGCACACCGCGCAGGCGATGATCACGACCGATCTCGAGAACAACCAGATCACCGCATTTCACCCGGGCGCGATGATGCAGTCGCACCTGAACCGCGCGGACGAAGTGTCGGGCGTGAAGCTCGGCATCGTCGCGCCGGACGGCTTCGACGGGATGGTCCAGCACGCCGAGCAATTCGCGAAGGCCGGCATCCCGTTCATCTTCGATCCGGGCCAGGGCCTGCCGCTGTTCGATGGTGCGACGCTGCGCCGCATCATTGAACTCGCGACCTTCGTCGCGGTCAACGACTACGAGGGCAAACTCGTCAGCGACAAGACGGGCTGGTCCGAACAGGAAATCGCCAGCCGGGTTCAGGCGTTGATCATCACGCGCGGCGAGCACGGCTCCACTATTCTTCACAAAAACGGCGAAGAACAGATTCCGGTCGTGCAAGCCGAGCGTGTCGTCGATCCGACCGGCTGCGGCGACGCCTTCCGTGGCGGCCTGCTGTACGGCATCGAGAATGGCCTCGACTGGGCAACCACGGGCCGCCTCGCGAGCCTGATGGGCTCGATCAAGATCGCCCACCAGGGGCCTCAAACTTACGCACTGACGCGCGCCGAAATCGACGCGCGTTTCGAGGCTGCCTTCGGGTACAGTCTCAAATGAATATTGTGGGAGAGCAAAAATGACGACCAAGAAAACCCTCACGCTCGCCGCCATGCTGACGGCCACGCTGACGCTCGCGGGCTGCTTCACGGCGCCGGGCTCGGCAGATGTCTATAGCGTCGGTCAGGCGCAGCGCGAACAGACCGTCCGCATGGGCACGGTCGAAAGCGTCCGTGCCGTGCGCATCCAGTCCGACGGCGGCGGCAGCGCGATCGGTACGCTCGGTGGCGGTGCGCTCGGCGCGGTCGCAGGCAGCGCGATCGGTGGCGGCAAGGGGTCGATCCTGACGGCCATCGCGGGCGGTCTCGTCGGCGCGGTCGCGGGCAACGCGGTCGGCGAAAACCTCAGCACGGCGAACGGTGTCGAGATCACCGTGCGCCTCGACAACGGCGACCTGCGCTCGATCACGCAGGCGGCGAGCGGCGAAGTGTTCCGCGCCGGCGAGCGTGTGCGACTGCTGTCGAGCGGCGGCGTCACGCGCGTCACGCACTAACGAGCATCCTCAGCACGCGGCGCAAGCCGCGGTCGAACGCATGTGCGAAGCTGCACATGCGTTTTTTTTTCGTCCGTGCCCGGCAGCCGGTCGACGCATCGACGAATACGGACGAAAAAAATCCCGCCACCTGAGCCAGATGGCGGGACCGATTGAGTAGCGCTACTCAACCCGCGGACACCACGTGAGTGTCCGGGTGGTACTGGTCAGCCGCGATTACGGACGGCTGCCGGTCGGGAACGGCCATGCCGCTGCCGGGTTGAGCGCGGTCTTCACGCCCGATGCCGGCGCGACCGATGCGGTCGACGCGGTGGTTGCCGGTGCAGCCTTCTTCACGACGGCCTTCTTCGGAGCAGCAGCCTTCTTCGCCGGGGCAGCGGCCTTCGGTGCGGCAGCCTTCGGTGCAGCGGCAGCCTTCTTCGCAGGCGCAGCCTTCTTGGCAGGCGCAGCCTTCTTCGCAGCGGCCTTCTTCGCAGGCGCAGCCTTCTTCGCGGCAGCCTTCTTCGCCGGCGCGGCCTTCTTCGCAGCAGCCTTCTTCGCCGGTGCGGCCTTCTTCGCAGCAACCTTCTTCACTGCGACTTTCTTGGCTGCAACCTTCTTCGCAGCGGCCTTCTTCGCCGGTGCGGCCTTCTTCGCGGCAACCTTCTTCACCGCGACTTTCTTCGCAGCGACCTTCTTGGCTGCAACCTTCTTCGTTGCGACCTTCTTTGCCGCGACCTTCTTCGCAGCGGCCTTCTTCGCCGGTGCTGCCTTCTTCGCGGCGACCTTCTTCACCGCGACCTTCTTCGCAGCAACCTTCTTCACCGCAGCAGCCTTCTTCGCCGGAGCAGCAGCCTTCTTCGCAACGGTCTTCTTGGCAGCGACCTTCTTAGCAGCCGGTTTTTTCTTGGCAGTAGCCATGTTGTTCTCCTTCAGGTTCAGATGAGAGTCAGTTCAAACTACACCCTTCGTCAAAACCCGCTTCCCGCGGACGCTGTTCAGGACGTGCGCTTCGAAGCGGGCTATTCATCGGCGTACGCGGATACCACGCGCTTACGCTAATGAATACGGTATGGCGCGCGTGACCCCATGGCCTCGCGCGCCAAATCAAGTCGGTAGCCGGCGCACCTCGCGCCGCTACCCCTAATCGCTTGATCAAGCGGACCGCCACACGGCCGTCCGCTTTTTCCGGAGGGAAGTTTGCCCATCCCACTGAAGGGTTCGCAAAGTGCCGATCATGTCGTTGGGCCGATAAGGCACCGGGCATGCTTTGCATCAGGCGTTCTTGCTCCTAAACCTTGGGCCGGGGCCGAGAGGCCGCCGGCTGCTCCATCATGTGACGGGTTCGCTGCTGCGGGTTATTCCCAGGACAGCGCACCGCCCGTCTGATACTCGATCACACGCGTCTCGAAGAAGTTGCGTTCCTTCTTCAGGTCGATCATCTCGCTCATCCACGGGAACGGGTTTTCCTCGTTCGGGAACAGCGGATCGAGGCCGATCTGCTGGCAACGACGGTTGCTGATGAAGCGCAGATAGCTCTTGAACATCGACGCGTTCAGACCCAGCACGCCGCGCGGCATCGTGTCCTCGGCGTAGCGGTATTCGAGTTCGACAGCCTGCTTGAACAGCTCGCGGATCTCGGCGCGGAATTCCGCGGTCCAGAGATGCGGGTTCTCGAGCTTGATCTGATTGATCAGGTCGATGCCGAAATTGCAGTGCATCGACTCGTCACGCAGGATGTACTGATATTGCTCTGCAGCACCCGTCATCTTGTTCTGGCGGCCGAGTGCGAGGATCTGCGTGAAGCCGACATAGAAGAACAGGCCTTCCATGATGCAGGCGAACACGATCAGCGACTTCAGCAGCTTCTGATCCGCTTCGAGCGTGCCGGTCTTGAAGGCCGGGTCCGTCAGCGTGTGGATGAACGGGATCAGGAATTCGTCCTTCGCGCGGATCGACGTGACCTCGTGGTACGCGTTGAAGATCTCGCCTTCGTCGAGACCGAGCGATTCGACAATGTATTGATACGCGTGCGTGTGGATCGCTTCCTCGAACGCCTGGCGCAGCAGGAACTGCCGGCATTCGGGCGCCGTGATGTGGCGGTACGTGCCGAGCACGATGTTGTTCGCGGCGAGCGAATCGGCCGTCACGAAGAAGCCGAGGTTGCGCTTGACGATGCGGCGCTCGTCCTCGGTCAGACCGTTCGGGTCCTTCCACAGTGCGATGTCGCGGGACATGTTGATTTCTTGCGGCATCCAGTGGTTCGCGCAACCCGCCAGATACTTTTCCCACGCCCACTTGTACTTGAACGGCACCAGCTGATTGACGTCAGTCTGGCCGTTGATGATGCGTTTGTCGGCGACATTGACCCGCGCTTCCGAACCGCCAGCGGGAACAGCCGATGCTTGCGGCGGCACCGCAAGATCGCCTTCGAAAATGTCGCGGACCTGATGGGCGGCAGGCGTTGCAGCCTGCAGTCCGACAGCCATCCCTGCGGAGGTGCGCATCGCGTTTTGCTGCGCTCCGCTCGCGGGGGTTACGGCAGTCTTCTCGTCATCCCAGTTGAGCATAAATTCTCACCATCAATTTAGAACGGTTTGTACCATCTTTTCCTGAGCGATAAAAGGGTTCGCTCACGAAAAATCCTTTTTTCGATTCGCGTTGCGACCTCGATACAACACTTTGAGCAACGCATCGTCGTTCATGCAGAGCGCGACGCGTGTCACGCATGTATCGCGAGGTGCGCTCGACGCATCGAACGCTGATCGAAACGCGACGTCGTCGGGGATGTTTCGATCGCTTGTCACTGCCTGCAACGCAAGTGCCGCGTTACAGATTCCTTATCATTTTTTTAGTAGAGAGCGGCGCACACTTCAACCTCGATCGGTTGCCGTGCGCGCCGCCCGAACCTTCTTCAGGTCATGCGCGCCGCGTTACTGGCAGGCTTCGCACTCGTCGAAGCCCGGATCGCCCGGACGCATCGTGCACACCGGACCGTCTGCTTCGACCGGCGCCAGCGCCGGTGCAGCATTGATCGCGCCCGACGATGCATCGCCGCCCGCCGCACCGAAGCCGCCTGCCGCGCCTTGCGCGCCGCCGCTGCTCGAGCCGCCGCTCGTCGGCACTGCGTTCAGCGCGCCGTGTGCGACCGTCGACTTCTCGACGTGCGTCGCCGCCATCGTGCGGAGGTAGTAGGTCGTCTTCAGACCGCGCAGCCATGCGAGCTTGTAGACCTCGTCGAGCTTCTTGCCCGACGCGCCGCCCATGTAGATGTTCAGCGACTGCGCCTGGTCGATCCACTTCTGACGACGCGACGCCGCTTCGACCAGCCACGTCGGGTCGACTTCGAACGCGGTCGCGTAGATCGCGCGCAGGTCGGCCGGGATGCGGTCGATGCGCGACAGCATGCCGTCGAAGTACTTCAGGTCGGCAACCATCACTTCGTCCCACAGGCCGCGTTCCTTCAGGTCGCGAACGAGGTACTCGTTGACCACCGTGAATTCGCCCGACAGGTTCGACTTCACGTACAGGTTCTGGAAGGTCGGCTCGATGCATGCCGACACGCCGATGATGTTCGAGATCGTCGCCGTCGGCGCGATCGCGACGCAGTTCGAGTTGCGCATGCCGTGTGCGGCGATCCGCGAACGCAGCGTCGTCCAGTCGAGCGACTCGGACGTGTCGACCTCGACGTAGCCGCCGCGCGCTTCCGTCAGCAGCTTCAGCGTGTCCTGCGGGAGGATGCCGCGATCCCACAGCGAGCCGCGGTAGCTCGAGTAACGGCCGCGTTCCTCGGCCAGCTCGGTCGACGCGTAGTACGCGTAGTAGCAGACCGCTTCCATCGAACGATCGGCGAACTCGACGGCCGCTTCCGACGCGTACGGCGTGCGCAGCAGGTGCAGGCAGTCCTGGAAGCCCATGATGCCCATGCCGACCGGACGGTGCTTCAGGTTCGAGTTACGCGCCTTCGGCACCGCGTAGTAGTTGATGTCGATCACGTTGTCGAGCATGCGCATCGCGACGCTGATCGTACGCTTCAGCTTGTCGTGGTCGAGCGCGTAGCTGCCGTCGGCCTGCTTCACCAGGTGGGCGACGAGGTTCACCGAGCCCAGGTTGCACACCGCGATTTCGGTGTCGCTCGTGTTCAGCGTGATTTCCGTGCACAGGTTCGACGAATGGACGACACCGACGTGCTGTTGCGGCGAGCGCACGTTGCACGGATCCTTGAACGTGATCCACGGGTGGCCGGTTTCGAACAGCATGCCGAGCATCTTGCGCCAGAGTTGCTGCGCCGGGATCTTCTTGAACAGCTTGATCTCGCCGCGCGCGACCTTGTCTTCGTAAGCCGTGTAAGCCTTCTCGAACTCCGCGCCGAACTTGTCGTGCAGATCCGGGCAGGTCGACGGCGAGAACAGCGTCCAGTCGGCGCCTTCCATCACGCGCTTCATGAACAGGTCGGGAATCCAGTTCGCCGTGTTCATGTCGTGCGTACGGCGGCGGTCGTCGCCGGTGTTCTTGCGCAGCTCGAGGAATTCCTCGATGTCGAGGTGCCACGATTCCAGGTACGCGCACACCGCGCCCTTGCGCTTGCCGCCCTGGTTGACCGCGACGGCCGTGTCGTTCACGACCTTCAGGAACGGGACCACGCCTTGCGACTTGCCGTTCGTGCCCTTGATATGCGAGCCGAGTGCGCGCACGCGCGTCCAGTCGTTGCCGAGACCGCCGGCGAACTTCGACAGCAGCGCGTTTTCCTTCAGCGCTTCATAGATGCCGTCGAGATCGTCCGCGACCGTCGTCAGGTAGCACGACGACAGCTGCGAGCGGTGGGTGCCCGAGTTGAACAGCGTCGGCGTCGAGCTCATGAAGTCGAAGCTCGACAGCACGTTGTAGAACTCGATCGCGCGCGTTTCGCGGTCGATCTCGTTCAGCGACAGGCCCATCGCGACGCGCATGAAGAATGCCTGCGGCATTTCGATGCGGGTGCCGTCGACGTGCAGGAAGTAGCGGTCGTACAGCGTCTGCAGGCCGAGGTAGCCGAATTGCAGATCGCGGTTCGCGTCGAGCGCTTCGCCCAGACGCTTCAGGTCGAACTGCAGCAGCTTGTCGTCGAGCAGGCCGGCGTCGACGCCGCGCTTCAGGAACTGCGGGAAGTATTCGGCGTAGCGGGCCGACATGTCGGCCTGCACCACTTCCTCGCCGAGGATCTCGCGACGGATCGTGTGCAGCAGGATGCGGGCCGTGACCTGGCTGTATGCCGGATCCTTTTCGATCATCGTGCGCGCAGCGAGGATCGCCGAGTCGTAGACCTGGCTCATCGGCACGCCGTCGTACAGGTTCTTCACCGTTTCCGCGACGATCGGGTCAGGGTTAACCGCAGCGCCGAGGCCGTCGCACGCCGACACGATCAGCGCACGCAGCGCGTTCATGTCGAGCGGACGCGTGACGCCATTGTCGACGACGTTGATGCCGGTGCTCGACTCACCGCCCACGGCCGCTGCTTCCTCGCCCGCATGCTGACGCTCGAGGTGACGCTTCTCGCGATACAGCACGTACGCACGCGCGACGTTGTGCTCGCCGCCGCGCATCAGCGCGAGTTCGACCTGGTCCTGGATGTCTTCGATATGGAACGTACCGCCGTTCGGACGGCTGCGCACGAGCGCGCGCACGACGTTGTGCGTCAGCTGCTCGACGAGTTCGCGTACGCGCGCCGATGCCGCGCCCTGCCCGCCGTTGACGGCCAGGAAAGCCTTGGTCACCGCAATCGCGATCTTCGAAGGCTCGAACGACACCACGCTGCCGTTGCGGCGGATCACCTTGTAGTCGGCGAACGTGGCCTGCGGCGCGAGCGCCTGTGCGCCCTGTTCGGTCCCGCCGAGCGGACGGCTCGAGGCGCTCTCGTACTGGGACGTCGCGTTGTCGGTGGTTTGCATGTGCAAAGCTCCTGGTGTTGGATGGTGCGGAGAGAACCGCGGATTAAAACGAACGCTGCGCAATGGCGTGCGCGAGCGGTAAGAGGCGAGCGATGCGTCGGGGAAGCCGGCTCGGTCGATGCGCGACAACCGTTCCGGTCGTGTGCTTCGTCATGTGTACCCTGCCCCGTCGAAGTTCGCTGCGCTTGATCGCGACGCCCGGACCGCCCGGCCTGGCGCGCCGCCCTGAGAACCCTGTCCGCCGGCGTTGCCCGCCGGCCGGTGCCGCTCGGGTTTCCCCTGCGACACACACTATATCTAGTACAGAACTGCTCAACTGGCACCAAGTATAGTGGACATTCGGACGAGGTCAAAACGGATAATTTGCGATGGAGGTCTTGACATCGCTCGCGCGCAGACACGACAAGGCATTGGTCGGAGAAAAAACTTTCCCCGGTCAAAAAACCCTGCGCTCAGTGCTGACGGAAAGGAAAGTATTCGGCGGAAAAGCCGGCATCGCCTGCGAAGCGTTGCCAATCGAAGTGCGGTCCCGGGTCGGTCTTGCGGCCCGGCGCGACGTCGGAATGCCCGGCCACCGCATCGATCGGATAGCGCGCGGCAAGCGTGCGCGCGAGCACGCCGAGCGTCGCGTACTGCGCCGCGTCGAACGGCACGTCGTCCGCGCCTTCGAGCTCGATGCCGATCGAGAAGTCGTTGCAGCGCGGCCGGCCGAAGAACTCGGAAGCGCCCGCATGCCATGCCCGCTCGTCGCACGACACAAACTGCACGAGCTCACCGTCGCGACGGATCAGGAAATGCGCGGACACGCGTACGCCGCGCAGGTGGCTCTGGTAATAAGGGTGCGCATCGCAATCGAGGCGATTCAGGAACAGCGCCTCGATCGCGTCGCCGCCGAACTCGCCGGGCGGCAGGCTGATGTTGTGGACGACGACGAGCGTCGGCACCGCGCCCGCGGGCCGCGCCTCGAAATTCGGCGACGGCGCGTGGCGCGCTTCGCGCACCCAGCCGTGCGCGTCGACCGACAGCAGCGCTGCGTCGCTCATCGGGCGTCGCGGCCGCTCGCGTGTGCGCCGTGGCGCTGCGCGTGCTCGGTGCTGCAGAAGTATTCGCCACCCGCGGCGACGGCGTCGCCCTTCGGCGTATGCACGCCGCATTCGGCGCAACGCACCATTGGTTCGGGCAGCGAGCGCGCATCGCCGTTCGGGCGTGCCGTCCCGGCGCTGCCGGAACCGGGCGCGCCGTCGAAGCCGCCACCTCGGCCGTTGCGCGCCTGCGCGTGCTCCTGGGCCTGGCGCAGCTTGCGCGTGAGCCACGAACCCGCGAAGAAGAGAAGGATCAGGAGAAGAATCTGTCGCATCGGAAACCTGCGTTCAAACCACGGAGCGGTGCAGCAGCACCTCGAAAACGAACCGGCTGCCGACATACGCGAGCAGCAGCGCGGCGAACGACACGAGCACCCAGCGCGCGGCGCCGCGCCCCCGCCAGCCCGACGTCTTGTGGGCGACCAGCAGACCGCCGAACATCAGCCACGACAGCACCGCGAACACGGTCTTGTGATCGAGCCGCAGCGCGCGCGCATCGACCTGCTCGCTGAACAGGATCCCCGACGCGAGCGTCAGCGTCAGCAGCACGAAGCCGGCGCCGATCAGGCGGAACAGCAGCTTCTCGAGCGTGAGCAGCGGCGGCAGCGTTTCGAGCCAGCTCGCGATCCAGCCGGTCGAGCCGTCGCGCCCGCCGCTCCTCAACGACTGCAGACGCCGCTCGACCATCAGCATCAGGACCGCGTGCAGCGCGGCGATCGCGAAAAGGCCGTACGCGATGTTCGCGATCAGGAAGTGCATCTTGAACAGCGGCGCTGCGGCATAAGGCAGCACCCGCACACCGCCGAACACGAGCGGCAGCAGCGACGCGCCGCACGCGAGCGGCAGCACCAGCAGGCGCAGGCTGTCGAGCGGGAAGAAGAAGCTCTCGATCCAGTAGATGCCGGCGCCGAGCCAGAACATCGCGGACAGCGCGAACGCGAAGCCGAAGACCATCGCGTCGTGCGGAAAAATCGTCATGTGCAGCAGCACGCCGTGCGCGACGAGCGCCGCGAACAGCAGCGCGCGGCCGGCCCCGCTCATCCCCGACGCGGCGGACGCCGGAACCGGCACGGCCGGCACGCTCGCGACGAGCGAGGTCGCGCCCTGGCGGTGCGTGCGCCAGCCTGCGACGGCGAGGCCGCCGTACAGGAATGCGGTGAGGGCATACAGTACAATATCCATGTTCGAAGTTTACACTAGGCCCCCTTCCCGCGACGGCTCCCTTTGTTCGGTTCCGTTGCGCCTTCGGGCCCCACTGTCCATCGCTCCCCATGCTCGACAATCTCACTCAACGGATGGCGCGCGTCGTCAAGACGCTGCGCGGCGAGGCCCGGCTCACCGAGGCGAACACCCAGGAGATGCTCCGCGAGGTGCGTCTCGCGCTGCTGGAAGCCGACGTCGCGCTGCCCGTCGTCCGCGAATTCATCGCTAAGGTCAAGGAAAAGGCGCTCGGCGAGGAAGTGATCAGCAGCCTGTCGCCGGGTCAGGCGCTCGTCGGCGTGGTCCAGAAGGAACTGACCGCCGTGATCGGCGGCGACTACGAAGGCAAGGCCGCCGAGCTGAACCTCGCCGTCACGCCGCCCGCCGTGATCCTGATGGCCGGCCTGCAGGGCGCCGGCAAGACGACGACCGCCGGCAAGCTCGCGAAGCTGCTGCGCGAGAAGTACAAGAAGAAGGTGCTGACGGTGTCGTGCGACGTGTATCGCCCGGCCGCCATCATGCAGCTGAAAACGGTGAGCGAACAGGTCGGCGCCGATTTCTTCCCGTCGACGCCGGACCAGAAGCCCGTCGACATCGCACTCGCGGCCGTCGACTGGGCGAAGCGCCACTACCATGACGTGCTGATCGTCGACACGGCCGGCCGCCTCGGTATCGACGAGGCGATGATGCAGGAAATCGCCGCGCTGCACGGCACGCTGAAGCCGGCCGAAACGCTGTTCGTCGTCGACGCGATGCTCGGTCAGGACGCGGTCAACACCGCGAAGGCGTTCAACGACACGCTGCCGCTCACCGGCGTCGTGCTGACCAAGCTCGACGGCGATTCGCGCGGCGGTGCCGCTCTGTCGGTGCGCCACATCACGGGCAAGCCGATCAAGTTCGTCGGCGTCGCCGAGAAGCTCGACGGCCTCGAGGTGTTCCACCCGGACCGGATGGCGAACCGGATCCTCGGCATGGGCGACATCCTCGCGCTCGTCGAGGAGGCCCAGCGCGGCGTCGACGTGCAGGCCGCGCAGAAGCTCGCCGACAAGGTAAAGAAAGGCGGAGACTTCGACCTGAACGATTTCCGCGCGCAGATCTCGCAGATGAAGAACATGGGCGGCCTGTCGTCGCTGATGGACAAGCTGCCCGCGCAGTTCCAGCAGGCGGCGGCCGGCGCCGACATGGGCCAGGCCGAGAAGCAGATCCGCCGCATGGAAGGGATCATCAGCTCGATGACGCCCGCCGAGCGCGCGAAACCCGAAATCATCAAGGCGACGCGCAAGCGCCGCATTGCAGCCGGCGCGGGCGTGCCGGTGCAGGAGGTCAACCGAATGCTGAACCAGTACGACCAGATGCGTACGATGATGAAGAAGCTGAAGGGCGGCAACATGCAGAAGATGATGCGCGGCCTGAAGGGCATGATGCCCGGCATGCGCTGATTCCGCCCGTCGGTCGGCGCGCGGGTTTTTGCCGTAGCGCGCGCCGGCCGTTCTGCTTCATCCTTATTTGTATACCGACTGCCCGCCAGAACACATGAACCGCGAAGAAGCCCTCCACATTTTCGACCACTCCGAAGAGATCGTCTCGGCCGATGCCGTCAACGCATCGATCGCCCGGATGGCCGACGCGATCCGCGCCGACATCGGCGACGCGTTCCCGCTCGTGCTCTCGGTGATGGGTGGCGCCGCGGTGTTTACCGGGATGCTGCTGCCGCATCTCGATTTCCCGCTGGAATTCGACTACATCCACCTGACCCGCTACCGCAACACGACGCAGGGCAGCCCGGAGATGCACTGGCGCGTCGCGCCGCGCGAATCGGTGAAGGACCGGATCGTGCTCGTGCTCGACGACATCCTCGACGAAGGCGAGACGATGGCGGCGATCCGCGACCGCATCCTCGACATGGGTGCGAAGCGCTTCATGTCCGCCGTGCTGTGCGAGAAGACGCTCGCGAAGGCGAAACCGCTGCACCCGGACTTCTGCGGCTTCTCGGTGCCGGACCGCTACGTGTTCGGCTGCGGGATGGACGCAAAGGGCTACTGGCGCAATCTGCCGACGATCCGCGCGCTGACCGCGAACGTCTGATCGCCCTGCCCGCCACAAAGAAAAGCGGCGCTCCGGTTTTCCGGAGCGCCGCTTTTTTGCGTCGGCACGCGCCGCGCCCCGCCCGCGCTACAGCTGGTGCACGAACGCCCGGATGCCGGCTAGCAGCATCTCGACCGAGATCGCGACGAGCACCAAACCCATCAGCCGCTCGAACGCGGCGACGGTTCGCTCGCCGAGCCACTGCTGGATCCGTTCGGCCAGCACCAGCGTGATCGCGCAGACGATCATCGTGACCGTCAGCGCGCCGACCCACTCGAACATCTTGCCCGGCGCCTGCGACGTCAGCAGCATCACCGTCGCGAGCGCGGACGGCCCGGCAAGCGCCGGAATCGCGAGCGGCACGATGAACGGCTCGCCGCCTGCGCGCGGATCGCTGCCGAGCGCGCCGTCCGGATGCGGGAAGATCATCCGCAGCGCGATCAGGAACAGCACGATCCCGCCGCCGAGCCTCAGCGACAGGTCGGTGAGGCTCATCATCCGCAGGAAGCGGTCGCCGACCACCATGAAGAACAGCAGGATCACGAACGCGATCCCCACTTCACGCAGAATCAGCTTCACGCGCCGCTCGCGCGGCACGTCCCGCATCGCCGTGATGAACAGCGGAATGTTGCCGAGCGGATCCGTGATCAGCACAAGGAGCACGGTGGCCGACAGGAAGGTGTATTCCACCGTGTCCCCCGGTTGCAGCGCTTAGCGCGCGAGCGCGGCGCGGATCTTCTCCGTCACCGTCGCCGCGGCCGCGTCGGCCGGCAGCAGCGTCGCTTCGGCGTCGCGGCGGCCCTGATACTCGATCTTGCCCTCCTTCAGGCCACGCTCGCCGATCACCAGGCGATGCGGCACGCCGATCAGTTCCCAATCGGCGAACATCACGCCCGGGCGCTCGCCGCGATCGTCGAGGATCACGTCGATGCCGGCAGCGGCCAGTTCCGCGTACAGCTTGTCGGCCGCCTCGCGAACCATGTCGCTGCGATCGTAGCCCATCGGGCACAGCACGACCTCGAACGGGGCGATCGACTCCGGCCAGATGATGCCGCGGTCGTCGAAGTTCTGTTCGATCGCCGCGCCGAGAATGCGCGTGACGCCGACGCCGTAGCAGCCCATCAGCATCGGCTGCGGCTTGCCCGATTCGTCGAGGAACGTCGCGCCCATCGCTTCCGAGTACTTGGTGCCGAGCTGGAACACGTGGCCGACTTCGATGCCGCGGCAGATGTCGATCTCGCCCTTGCCGTCCGGCGACGGATCGCCTTTCTTGACGTTGCGCACGTCGGCGACGTCCGGCTCCGGCAGGTCGCGGCCCCAGTTCACGCCCGCGATGTGATAGTCGACCTCGTTCGCGCCGACGACGAAATCGCTCATGTTCGCGACCGTGCGATCGGCGATCACCTTCACCGGCTTCTTCGTGCCGACCGGGCCGAGATAGCCCGGCGGCGTGCCGAACCACTCGACGATTTCCTGCTCGGTCGCGAAGCGGTGGTTCTTCAGCCCCGGCAGCTTCGACACCTTGATCTCGTTCAGATCGTGGTCGCCGCGCAGCATCACGAGCCAGATGGTCGGCTCGGCGCCTTCGTTGTCGGTGGCAAGCACGATCGACTTGATCGTGCGCTCGAGCGGGATCGCCAGCAGTTCGGCGACGGCCTCGCACTTCGCCTTGCCGGGCGTCGCGACCTTCTCCATCGCTTCGGCCGGTGCGGCGCGCGCGGGCGTCAGCGGCAGCGCTTCGGCCGCTTCGACGTTCGCCGCGAAGTCGGACGTCGGGCAGTAGGCGATCGCGTCCTCGCCGGTATCGGCGATCACGTGGAACTCGTGCGAGAAGTTGCCGCCGATCGAGCCGCTGTCGGCCGCGACCGCGCGGAACTCGAGGCCGAGGCGCGTGAAGATGCGCACGTATGCGTCATACATCTTGCGATACGACTCGTTCAGGCCGGCCGCGTCCTTGTCGAACGAATACGCGTCCTTCATGATGAATTCGCGGCCGCGCATCACGCCGAAGCGCGGACGAATCTCGTCGCGGAACTTCGTCTGGATCTGATAGAAGTTCACCGGCATCTGCCGGTAGCTCTTGATCTGGTTGCGCGCGATGTCGGTGACGACTTCCTCGTGCGTCGGCCCGATCACGAAGTCGTTGTCCTTGCGATCCTTGAAGCGCAGCAGTTCCGGGCCGTACTGTTCCCAGCGCCCCGATTCCTGCCACAGCTCGGCCGGTTGCACGGCCGGCATCAGCAGCTCGATGGCGCCTGCCCGGTTCATTTCCTCGCGCACGATCGCCTCGACCTTGCGAATCGAACGCAGGCCGACCGGCAGGTAGTTGTAGATGCCGCCGGCGACGCGACGGATCATGCCGGCGCGCACCATCAGCTTGTGGCTGACGATCTCTGCGTCGGCCGGTGCTTCTTTGAGGGTGCCGATAAAGAAACGGGAAGCTTTCATGCGGACGGTTCCAAATACGGCGCCCCCAGGCGGGGCGCCCGAAAAAGTTTCAAGGTGAAAAAGCTGCGCGCGACGAACGACGATGGCGCAGATGACGTAGCAGACTAATCAGGGACAATTCAGCCGGTGCACCCCGCGCGGATTCGCTCCGTCACGGTGCGCAGCGCCCGTTATCTGTTTATAATCAAAGCAATTTTAAAGGATTCGAAGGTGGTTGTATGCTGGATCGTGAAGGCTTTCGCCCGAACGTCGGCATCATCCTCTTGAACGCGCGCAACGAGGTGTTTTGGGGCAAGCGGCTCCGAGAGCATTCCTGGCAGTTTCCTCAAGGTGGGATCAAGTACGGCGAGACCCCCATGCAGGCGATGTACCGGGAACTGCACGAGGAGACCGGACTGCACCCGGAACACGTCAAGATAATCGGCCGCACCCGCGACTGGTTGCGTTACGAGGTGCCTGACAAGTTCATCAAACGCGAAGTACGCGGCCATTACCGCGGCCAGAAGCAGATCTGGTTCCTGCTGCGGATGGTCGGACGCGATTGCGACATTTGCTTGCGCGCGACCGATCACCCGGAGTTCGATGCGTGGCGCTGGAACGAGTATTGGGTGCCGCTCGATGCGGTGATCGAGTTCAAGCGGGATGTCTATCAGTTGGCGCTGACGGAACTGTCGCGCTTCCTGCGCCGCCCGGCGCAGCGAGCCGAAAAGCCGCGTGGGCCGCGTCCGTCGCGCTATCCGCGCGTCATCGGCGCGCAGGTCCAGCAGACGCTGACGATTGTCGACACATCGGTGGTCTGTTCGGAGATCGAAGTGGAGGCGAGCACGCTCGACGAGATGCCGCCCCGCGAGATCATCGGCAAATGACGAGTCGGACTGCATGACCGGGCGCGACCTTGTGTCGCGCCCTTTTTTTACGAGGAATGCATATTGAAAGCGATTGCTCTCGCGCTCGCATCGATTGTCGCGGCGGCCACGCTGGCCGGTTGCGCGAATTCGAAGACGCCGACCAACAAGGATGACAGCGAGTTCGTGTACCTGCTGGACCGCCAGGGCAACTGGAAGGAAAACCCGGTCGACACGCTGCCGCCGCTTCCACAAGCAGGCGACCTGTTGCCGTTCAACGTATCGCAGAACACGCCGCTCAAGTTCTCCGTCGATGCGAAGTCGCTCGCGGTCGGCACCGACGGCGTCGTGCGCTATGCGGTCGTCATCACGAGCCCGGCCGGCGCACGCAACGTGAACTACGAAGGCATCCGCTGCGACACCTACGAATGGCGTCAGTATGCAGGCCTGAATTCGGACCACGACGGCTGGGACCGAACGGTCGAGAACGACTGGCGTCGCATCGAGAACGGCGAGCTGAACGCGTACCACTCGGCGCTGTACCAGGACTACTTCTGCTCGAACAAGATGCCGCAGGGCACGACCCAGCAGATTCTCGAGAACATCCGGTTCCACCGCACCGCGATGAGCCAGCTGCGCTGACCGCGCGACGCAGGGCGCCGGCCTGGCCCCTGCCTCTCGCCAGTCGCAACAAAAAGCCCGCATAACGCGGGCTTTTTTGTGTCTCGCGACGCCTTGGCCGGATGATTACACGAGCACGAGGTTGTCGCGGTGAATCAGCTCCGGTTCCAGCATGTAGCCAAGCACCGTCTCGATCTCGCCGCTCGGCTTGCGGTGAATCAGCTTCGTTTCCGCGCTGCTGTAGTTCGTGAGACCGCGCGCCACTTCGCGCCCATCGGGGCCGACACATGCGATCACCTCGCCGCGCGCGAATGCGCCCTGCACGCCGATCACGCCGATCGGCAGCAGGCTCTTGCCGCCAGCCGTCAGCTTCTCGACCGCGCCGGCGTCGATCACGACGTGCCCGCGTACCTGCAGATGATCGGCCATCCATTGCTTGCGCGCGGCCATCCGCGCGGTGCGCGCGATCAACTGCGTGCCGATCGCCTCGCCCGCCGCCAGTCGCACCAGCACGTCGGCTTCGCGGCCGCTCGCGATCACGGTGTTCGCGCCGCTGTGCGCTGCGCGCTTCGCCGCGAGGATCTTCGTCAGCATTCCGCCGCGGCCGAGGCTCGAGCCGGCTCCGCCCGCCATCGCCTCGAGTTCCGGTGCGCCCGCACTGGCTTCCGCGACCAGCGTCGCGTTCGGATCCTTGCGCGGATCGGCGGTGAACAGCCCGGACTGATCGGTCAGGATGATCAGCGCATCGCCTTCGATCAGGTTCGCGACCAGCGCGCCGAGCGTGTCGTTGTCGCCGAACTTGATTTCGTCGGTGACGACCGTGTCATTCTCGTTGATGATCGGCACGACGCCGAGCCGCAGCAGCGTGAGCAGCGTCGAGCGCGCATTCAGGTAGCGTTCGCGATCGGCAAGGTCGGCATGCGTCAGCAGGATCTGCGCGGTGCGGATATCGTGCTCGGTAAAGCGGCTTTCGTAGACTTGCGCGAGTCCCATCTGGCCAACCGCGGCGGCGGCCTGCAGTTCGTCGATCTCGCGCGGACGCTTGCTCCAGCCGAGCCGCTGCATCCCTTCAGCGATCGCGCCCGAACTGACGAGCACCACTTCCTTGCCCTGCGCGCGCAGCGCGGCGATCTGGGCCGCCCAGCGGCCGATCGCAGCATGATCGAGCCCCTTGCCGTCGTTGGTTACGAGGCTCGAGCCCACCTTCACCACCAATCGCTTCGAATCCGCGATGATCGAACGCATCGTGCGCTGTCTCCTGTATCTGATGCCGGCCCGACCGGGCGCGATTAAATTCCGGCACCAGGCGCGACGCCCGGTGCGCTCCGGCCCCGCTCAGGCGTCGTCGCCGGGCGTCGCGCCGCCATCGGTGGGCGGCGCATCGCGGAACCGCACGTCCGCGGCCAGATCTTCCTCTTCCGCCGCGCGATGCGCGTCCGAATGCTCGGCGAGGTAGTCGTAGATCGCGTAGCACAGCGCTTCGCAGCCCTGACCCGTGAGCGCCGAAATCTCGAATACCGGGCCGTCCCAGCCGAAACGGTCGAGGAAATCGGCGACGCGCGCCTCGCGCTCGTCTTCCGGCACCATGTCGAGCTTGTTGAGGACGAGCCAACGCGGCTTCTCGTAGAGCGCCTCGTCGTACTTGCGCAGTTCGCCGACGATCGCGGTTGCTTCCGCGACCGGATCGACGCTTTCGTCGAACGGAGCCAAATCGACGAGATGCAGCAGCACACCGGTGCGCTGCAGGTGTCGCAGGAACTGGTGGCCGAGGCCCGCACCTTCGGCTGCGCCCTCGATCAGCCCAGGGATGTCGGCGATCACGAAGCTCTTGCTCGGGCCGACACGCACGACGCCGAGGTTCGGCGCGAGTGTCGTGAACGGATAGTCGGCGATCTTCGGCTTCGCATTCGACACCGACGAGATGAAGGTCGACTTGCCGGCGTTCGGCATACCGAGCAGACCGACGTCGGCGAGCACCTTCAGTTCGAGCCTCAGCATGCGCCGTTCGCCCGGCTTGCCGTCGGTTTTCTGGCGCGGCGCACGGTTCGTGCTCGATTTGAAATGCAGGTTGCCGAGGCCGCCTGCGCCGCCCTTCGCGAGCATCACCTGCTGATCGTGCTCGGTCAGGTCGGCGATCAATTCGCCCGTGTCCATGTCCGTCACGACCGTGCCGACCGGCATGCGCAGCGTGACGTCGTCACCGCCCTTGCCGTAGCAATCGGATCCGCGACCGTTTTCGCCATTGCGCGCCAGGTGCTTCTTCGCGTAACGGTAGTCGATCAGCGTGTTGATGTTGCGGTCGGCGATCGCGTAGACGTTGCCGCCCCGGCCGCCGTCGCCGCCATCCGGCCCGCCGAACGGGACGAATTTCTCGCGGCGCATCGACGCGCTGCCATCGCCTCCGTCGCCGGCGATGACTTCGATTCGTGCTTCGTCAATGAACTTCATTCGTCACTCCGACCAGTATTTCCGCTATTGTGCCGCGCGCCGGCGCGCTTGAACAATCTGCCGTTCGGCCGATTGCCCGCCGTTTCGCGACAGCCGCCGGTGCGCACATGCGCCCGGCGGCCAAATAAAAAAAGGCCCCGCGAAGACTGCGGGGCCTTTCGGCTACGAAGCCCGTGGGTGCCTGAACTTAGGCAGCCGCCGGGACGACGATGACCAGATGCTTCTTGTCCGCGCCCTTGGTCGCGAACTTGACGTGACCGTCGACCAGCGCGAACAGGGTGTGATCCTTGCCCATGCCGACGTTCTCGCCAGCGTGCATGCGCGTACCACGCTGACGCACGATGATGCCGCCAGCGTTAATCGCCTGGCCGCCGTACACTTTCACGCCGAGACGTTTCGACTCGGAGTCGCGGCCGTTCCGGGAAGAGCCGCCTGCCTTTTTGTGTGCCATCTGATTGCTCCTTTACCGAGGCGCTTACGCGTTGATCGCGTCGATGCGCAGCTCAGTGTAGTTCTGGCGGTGGCCGCCGTGCTTTTGGTAGTGCTTCCGGCGACGCATCTTGAAGATGGTGACCTTGGCATGACGACCGTGCGACACAACGGTGGCCTTGACGGAAGCCCCACTGACCAGCGGCGTACCGAACTTAATCGATTCGCCTTCGCCCACTGCGAGAACCTGGTCGAGCGTGATTTCAGCGTCAATGTCAGCCGGTATCTGTTCTACTTTGAGTTTTTCGCCAACGGCAACCTTGTACTGCTTGCCGCCGGTTTTTATGACCGCGTACATTGAGAACCTCACTCTGGATCCAATTTTTCCGCACACCACGCGCGGAAAACACGTGATTATACATGGGGTTAGCACCCGAGTCAAAGCCGATCCACGATTGCCGCGCGCAAGCCCTGGCCGGACGGCCAAAATCACGGTGCAGGCACGTCCGACAGACCGGGATATCGCGGATTCGACTTATAATCCGCGGCATCACCCATTTCGATCATCATGTCGTCGTCCACCGCCTCCCCCACCCTCAGCGCCGCCCACCTGCTCGCCCCGATCGCCAGCGACATGGAGCAGGTGAATCGCGTTATCCGGCAAAGCCTCGCGTCCGACGTGCTGCTGATCAACCAGATCGCCGAGTACATCATCGGCGCGGGCGGCAAGCGGCTGCGTCCGGCCCTGTTGTTGCTCGTCGCCGGTGCGCTCGGCGAGACGTCACACCAGCGGCACGTGCTGGCCGCCGTCGTCGAGTTCATCCATACGGCCACGCTGCTGCATGACGACGTCGTCGACGAATCCGAACTGCGGCGCGGCCGCCAGACGGCGAACGCGCTGTTCGGCAATGCGGCGAGCGTGCTGGTCGGCGACTACCTCTATTCGCGCTCGTTCGAGATGATGGTCGGCGTCGGCAAGATGCGCGTGATGGAAATCCTGTCGGAAGCGACGACGATCATCTCCGAAGGCGAAGTGCTGCAGCTTCTGAACATGCACGACGCGGACGTCGACGAGTCGCGCTACATGCAGGTGATCCGCTACAAGACGGCGAAGCTGTTCGAGGCATCGGCCCGCCTGGGCGCGGTGCTCGCCGGCGCCGATGCGCCGACCGAAGCCGCCGCGGCCGAATACGGCCGCCGGATCGGCACCGCATTCCAGATCATGGACGACTGGCTCGACTACGCGGGCACGGCCGAAGCGATGGGCAAGAATGCCGGCGACGATCTGCGCGAAGGCAAACCGACGCTCCCGCTCATCTATCTGATCGAACGCGGCACGCCCGAACAGTCGGCGCTTGCGCGCGAGGCAATCGAACAAGGCGGCACCGATCGCTTCGATACGATTTTCGACGCGATCACGCGTTCGGGCGCGCTCGACCATACGCTCGAATGTGCGCGCCAGGAAGCACAGGCCGCTGCGGCCGCGATCGCCGCGTTCCCGGATTCGATCTACAAGGAAAGCCTGCTCGCGCTGTGCTCGTACTCGACGTCGCGGCAGTCGTAAATGTGCCGCGAAGGGAACGCGATACCTTGCCTCGAAAAATTTCTTCACCAAGGTATTCCCTTTTAGAAAAAACATCGTTATAGTTACGTTCTTGCTTGAGACGACGCAGCGATCTTCACGAAGGCGCCAGAGTCGGAAGAGCAAAAAATCGGGGTGTAGCTTAGCCTGGTAGAGCGCTACGTTCGGGACGTAGAGGCCGGAGGTTCGAATCCTCTCACCCCGACCAGATTTGAAAAAACCGTGCACCATGTGCACGGTTTTTTTTTGCCTTCCTTTTGCCGGTCGCACGGGCCCGATGCCGCGTGCGACACATCCCAGCCGCCGGCCTCTGCTATATTCCCTCCATCCCTGTCCTTCACTGCCCTTCTGACGCGTGGACCAAATTCCCTTATGGGCGCAAATCGGCGCCGTCTTCCTGCTTCTCCTCTGCTCCAGCTTCTTTTCCATTTCCGAGACCGCGATGATGGCGCTCAACCGCCATCGGCTGAAGCACCTCGCCGGCCAGGGCGTGCTCGGCGCGAAAACCACGCAGGGTCTTCTCACGCGCACCGACCTGCTGCTCAGCGTGATCCTGATCGGCAACAATCTGTTCAACACGATCATCCCGGTTCTGACGACCTCGCTCGCGCTGCATACGTTTGGCCGTAACAACCTCGCGCTGTCGATCGCGACCGGCATCGTCGCGTTCCTGATCATCGTGTTCGCGGAAATCGCGCCGAAGATAGTCGGCGCAACCTTTCCCGAGCGCATCGCGCTGCCCGCCAGTCTCGTGATCGCGCCGCTGATGCGCGTGTTCAAGCCGGTCGTCTGGTTCGTCAACGCGCTCGCGAACGGCGTGCTCTGGGTGCTGCGCATCAACACGAAGAAGGGCCGCGATCAGCGGATGTCTGCCGACGAGCTGCGCGCGATCGTGCTCGAATCGAGCAGCTTCATGCCGACCAAGCACCGCAGCATCTTGCTCAACCTGTTCGACCTCGAGAACATCACGGTTGACGACGTGATGGTGCCGCGTCGGCAAATCGAATCGCTCAACTTCTACGCGCCGCTCGACGACATCCTGCATCAGCTCGAGACCTGCTATCACAACCGCCTGGTCGTCTACGAAGGCGACATCGACAAGGTGCTCGGCGTGCTGCACGTCCGGAAGACACTCACCGCACTGCACAACCAGGATTTCGACCGCGAAACGTTGCGCACGCTGCTCGCCGAGCCGTACTACGTGCCGTCGGGCACGCCGGTCGTCCAGCAACTCCAGTATTTCCAGGAAAGCCGGCAGCGAACTGCGCTCGTCGTCAACGAGTACGGCGAACTCGAGGGGCTCGTCACGCCCGAGGACATCATCGAGGAACTGATCGGCGAATTCACGACGTCAATGCCGCGCGGCGAACGCGCGGGCGGCTGGGACCAGAACGGTGAATGCATCGTCGCCGCCAGCATGCCGCTGCGCGAACTGAACCGCTGGCTGCACCTGCAATTGCCAACCGACGGACCGAAGACGCTGAACGGCCTGATCCTCGAAATCCTCGAAGAAATTCCCGAAGGCGACGTGTGCCTGAAAATCCGTGACGTAATGCTCGAGGTCATGCGCAGCGACGATCAGGCCGTGCGCACCGTCAAGCTCTTCAAGCCGCGCAGCACGCGCGCACGCGCCGCGCGCTAGCCGAACGGCCGACTGTCGGCGCCGCTGGCGATACGCGACCATTTGCTGGTCACGATCAACAGGCGGCCGAGCGCCGGCTCACATGCACTTCCCACCTCCCGGGGCGCCGCCGCGCACGCAGCGGCCGCCTGCCTCCCTCGACGCATCGCCCGCTGAAACGCCCCGGTCGCTCGATGCGGCGCAACTCGACGACTCGCCCGCCGTACGGCTGCTGACCGACACGTTGCACGCCGCCCGCGTGCGCGACGCGTCCGACATCCACGTCGAGCCGTTCGAAGGAGGCTGGCGCATCCGCCTGCGCATCGACGGCGTCCTGCATGAACACGCGCGGCCGCCAGCTCATCTGCGCGATGCACTCGTAACACGCATCAAGGTGCTCGCCCGCATGGACATCGCCGAGCGCCGGCTTCCGCAAGACGGCCGGCTGCGCATCGCGGTCGACGGCGGCATACGAGGAGACTACCGGGTCAGCTCGCTGCCCACACTGTTCGGCGAGAAGCTCGTGTTGCGTCGCCTGGAAATGTTGCCGCCCGACCTCACGCTCGCGCGCCTCGGCTTCGACGCGCGTCAGGCCGCGGCGATGGAGGCCGCGATTCGCGCGCCGCACGGTCTCGTGCTCGTCACCGGGCCGACCGGAAGCGGCAAGACGCTGTCGCTCTATTGCGCGCTGCAGATGCTCGACCGCGATGCGCACAACGTGTGCACGGTCGAGGATCCGGCCGAGATTCAGCTCGACGGCATCAACCAGGTCGGCGTGGCCGAAAAAGCCGGGCTCACTTTCGCCACTGCGCTGCGCGCGCTGCTGCGGCAGGACCCGGACGTCATCATGGTCGGCGAGATTCGCGATGCGGAGACGGCCGACGTCGCGATCAAGGCCGCGCAGACCGGGCACCTCGTGCTGTCGACGCTGCACACGAACGACGCGCCGACAGCCGTCGCGCGACTGCTCGACATCGGCGTCGCACCATACAACCTGGCGGCCGCATTGCGCCTCGTCACCGCGCAACGCCTCGTCCGGCGCCTGTGCACGGTCTGCCGCGTGCGTTCGGACGCATCGGCACGCGCGCTGCGCGAAGCAGGCTGCGATTCGGCAGCGCTGGAATCCGGATGGCGTCCGTTCGTCGCGCGCGGCTGCGCCGCCTGTCACGGCATCGGTTATCGCGGCCGGATCGGTCTGCATCAGACGATGCCGGTTTCACCGGCAATGGCGGAGCACATCGTCGCACGCGCAAGCGTCGGCACGCTCGCGCAATGCGCGGCGTCCGAGGGCGTATGCAGTCTGCGCGCCGCGGCACTCGCGCACGTCCGCGACGGCACGACGAGCATCGCGGAAGCGCTGGCCGCGACGCCCGACGCATGATCGCCATGCATGCACCGCCAAACGAAACCTGCTTCGCGTGGCGCGGCCGTCGTCGCAACGGCACGCCATGCCGCGGGAACGTCATCGCCTTCGATGCAGCCGCCGCACGTGCAGCACTCGCGCGCGACGGCGTCGCGGTGCTGTCGCTCGACGTCCGCAGCGCGGCCCGACCACCCGCGGCTGGCGCACGAGAGGTCACGCGCTTCACGCGTCAGCTCGCGAGCCTGCTGCAAGCCGGACTACCGCTCGCACCGTCGCTCGAAATGCTCGCCCGCACCCGTACACGCGACGGGCTGCCGCGCATCGCCGCCGGTCTCGCGCGCGAGATCGTCGGCGGGCAACGCTTCGCCGCCGCGCTCGCACGCTATCCGTCCCAGTTCGGCACGCTGTATCGCCAGTTGATCGAGGTGGGCGAGGCATCGGGTGCGCTCGGTACCGTACTGACCCGCGTCGCGGAGCACCGGGAACGCGCCGACGCGCAATGGCGCAAGCTGCGTGCCGCGCTCGCGTACCCGGTCGCCGTCATCGTGTTCGCGCTCGCGATCTCGGCCGCGCTCATGGTGTGGGTCGTGCCGACGTTTCGACAGATTTTCGACGGTTTCGGCGCGGCGCTGCCGGCACCAACCCGCGCCCTGCTCGCCCTCTCGTCCGCGACATCGGCCTGGGGTGGCACGTTGGTTGCGGGCGCAGCCGGCGCCGGACTCGTCGCGCGCCACGCGCTGCGGCGCTCGTCTTCGCTGCGCTATACGGTCGCGCGGCATCTGTTGAATCTGCCGCTCGTCGGCACCGCGCTCATACGCTTCGCGACCGCACGCTGGTGCCGCTCGCTTGCAACGCTGCTCGGCGCGGGCGTCCCGCTCGCCGATGCGTTCGCCACGCTCGAGCGCACCGCCGGCCATCCGGTGTTCGAACAGGCCACCGCACAGATCGCGACGCGCGTGCTGCGCGGCGCGCGTCTGGCCGATGCGATGCACGCGGCAGGATGCTTCCCGGACGACGTCGTGCAGCCGATCGCCGTCGCCGAGGAAACCGGCGCGCTCGACACGATGCTCGCCGATATCGCCGCGCTATGCGAGCGTCAGCTCGACGCGCGCCTCGATGCGCTCGCCGCGCTCGGCGAGCCGCTGATCGTGATCGTGCTGGGCGCACTCGTCGGCGGCCTTGTGATCGCGATGTATCTGCCCATCCTTCAGCTGGGCAACGTGGTGTAGCATCGCAACCGATTCTGTCGCCTTTCATGCCCGAACCCGAGCCCCATGACGTCCGCGCCCCTGATCACCGTTTTCGACTCGCCCGACAGTACGTTGCTCGCGCTGGCGATGCTGCCGCCCGCAGTGCAGTATGCGTTCGCCGTCATGCTCGGCCTGTGCGTCGGCAGCTTCGTGAACGTCGTCGTGCACCGGATCCCGGTGATGATGCAGCGCGCCTGGCAGGCCGAGATCGCCGAAGCGACCGGCAATGCAAGCACGCCGCCGGATGACGGCTATCCGCCGCACTACGATCTGTGGCGCCCGCGCAGCGCCTGCCCGCATTGCGGCCACGTGCTGCGTGCGTGGGAGAACATCCCGCTCGTCAGCTACTTGCTGTTGCGCGGGCGCTGCCGTCAGTGCGGCCACCCGATCGGCGTGCGCTATCCGCTCGTCGAGCTCGCCGGTGCGCTGCTCGCCGCCGGTTCGCTCGCCGCGTTTGGCCCCACCGTCGCCGCACTCGCCGCGTTCGGATTGTGCGCGGCACTGCTGGCAATGAGCGCGATCGATATCCGGACCGGGTACCTGCCCGATTCGATGACGCTGCCGTTGCTGTGGGCCGGGCTCGCACTGAACCTCGGCGGCACGTTCACGTCGCTGCGTTCGGCCGTGGTCGGCGCGATGGCCGGTTACCTGTTCCTGTGGTCGATCTACTGGCTGTTCAAATGGTTGCGCGGCATCGAGGGCATCGGCTTCGGCGACCTGAAGCTGCTCGCCGCGCTCGGCGCATGGATGGGCTGGGCCGCACTGCCGCAGGTCGTGCTGTTCGCCGCGGTGACGGGCGCGCTCGTCGGGCTCGTCGCGACCTGGCGCGGACGCATGCGCTTCGAGGAGCCGATTCCGTTCGGCCCGTTCCTCGCGGCAGGCGGCATCGCGACGCTGTTTTTCGGCACCCCTTTCTATTCGGCACTCGGCGGCTGACATGACGCACCGCCGGCGGCCGCCATGTTCGCTGCGTCGCGGGGAGGCGCTTCGCTGCCTCGTGACGGCACGGCGGAGGCTCACATGTTTGCAATAGGACTCACCGGCGGCATCGGCAGCGGCAAGACGACCGTCGCCGACATGTTCGCCGCACGCGGTGCATCGCTCGTCGATACCGACCTGATCGCGCACCGCATCACCGCACCGGCCGGCCTCGCGATGCCGGCGATCGAACATGCATTCGGACCGGACTTCGTCGCAGCCGACGGCTCGCTCGACCGTGCAAAGATGCGCACACTCATTTTCAGCGACGACGACGCACGCCGGCGCCTCGAAGCGATCACGCATCCGCTGATCCGCGCCGAGACCGAGCGCGAGGCCCGCGAAGCGCAGGGCCCTTACGTGATCTTCGTCGTGCCGCTGCTCGTCGAGTCAGGTAACTGGAAGGCGCGCAGCGATCGCGTGCTGGTCGTCGACTGCCCGGTCGAGACGCAGATCGCACGTGTGATGCGGCGCAATGATTTCACGCGCGAACAGGTCGAAGCGATCATCGCAAGACAGGCGACGCGCGAAGCGCGTCTCGCTGCGGCCGACGACGTGATCGTCAACGACGCGACGACACCCGCAGCTCTCGCCGCACAGGTCGATGCACTGCACCAACGCTATCTCGCATTCGCGGCCGCCGCGCACTGATCGCCGCGCGCGATCGTGATGGTGTACGAAATTGGTGCGTTGCTAGGGTAGACAGTGAGCATTAGAATGTCCTGCATTGTTTCAATCCCTACCCTAGAGGCGAGCGCGCTTGATTCTTTACGAGTATCCGTTCAACGAGCGAATTCGCACGCTGCTGCGCCTCGAAGACCTGTTCGAGCGCTTCGCGTTCTTTTTGGCTCAGGAGGACCCGCGTGAACATCACGTCGCGCTGACGACGCTGTTCGAAATCGCCGAGGTCACAGGCCGCGCGGACCTGAAATCGGATCTGATGAAGGAGCTCGAACGTCAACGCCAGACGCTCGCCCCCTTTCGCGGCAATCCGGGCATCGAACAGAATGCGCTCGAGGCCGTTCTCGGTGAAATCGAGCAGACGCTCGCCAATCTTGCGCAGATGCAGGGCAAGACCGGGCAGCATCTGATCGACAACGAGTGGCTCGCCAGCATCCGCAGCCGCGCGGTGATTCCCGGCGGCACATGCAAGTTCGACCTGCCGTCGTACTATGCGTGGCAGCAATGGCCCGCGGAACAGCGGCGCCAGGACATCGCGAAATGGATCCTGCCGCTGCTGCCGTTGCGCGACGCCGCTGCGATCGTGCTGCGGCTCGCGCGTGAATCGGGCCAGGCTTCGAAAGTGATGGCGATGCAGGGCAGCTACCAGCAGATGCTGTCGGGGCGCACCTATCAGCTGATGCAGGTGCGCGTGCCGCCGGAGCTGCGCGTGATTCCCGAAGCGAGCGCCAACAAATACATGCTGTGGGTGCGGTTCACCATGCAGGACGGCGACGTGCGGCCGCGTGCGGTGGACATCGACGTGCCATTCCACCTGACACTGTGCAATCTGTAACGGCCGCGTGCCGGTTCGACGCTCTCGTATGACTACCGTTGTGAAATGTCCTTCGTGCGGCGCAGAAGTGCGCTGGACGCCTGAAAACAAGTTCCGTCCCTTCTGTTCGGCCCGCTGCAAGCAGCTCGACCTCGGCGCATGGGCCGCAGAAAAGTACCGGATCGGCGGGTCCTCCGACGAGGGTCCGTCGTCGGAGGAAGACGGCACCGACGGCCGCCGCGACAGCTGAGCGGCGCGCGACGCCGCCCGTCCTGCGATGTGGCCCGCCTTTCAGGCGAGCCGCCACGGCGTCATTGCGACGCCGCCTCCTTCTCGAGCAGCGCCAGCACCGGCAGCGCCGCCGGCAACAGCGGCGCGACCTCGACCGGCAGTTGCTGCCACACGAACGCCTGCCCTTCCTTGCTGTGCGGCTCGCCCGTCCAGCCCGTCACCTTGCAGAAATAGAGCCGCACGTACGCGTGCGGATAATCGTGCTCGAGCGTATGCCAGCGGTGACTGGCCGTGACTTCGATGCCGAGTTCCTCGTGTAATTCGCGCGCCAGCGCATCCTCCACGCTCTCCCCGGCCTCCAGCTTGCCGCCAGGAAACTCCCAGTAGCCCTCGTACGGCTTGCCCTGCAGCCGCTGCGCGAGCAGGTAACGACCGTCCGCCTGCACCATCACGCCGACCGCGACTTCCGTCACCTTGCGTCCATCAGGCGCGCGCACGCCGCCTGCTGCAAAATCCGCACTCATGCCTGCTCCTTGCGACCCGACCAGTCGCGCGCGAATTGCCATGCGACGCGACCCGACCGCGAACCGCGCTCGAGCGCCCAGACGAGCGCGTCGCCGCGCGCCGTCTCGATCTCGGCGTCCGCGCAGCCGAAATGACGCAGCCAGTGCGCGACGATGTCGAGGTAGTCGTCCTGCTTGAACGGGTAGAAGCTGACCCACAGCCCGAAGCGCTCCGACAGCGAGATCTTTTCCTCGACGACTTCACCGGGGTGGATCTCGCCGTCCGGCAGATGCTTGTACGACTCGTTGTCGCTCATGTACTCGGGCAGCAGATGGCGGCGGTTCGACGTCGCGTAGATCAGCACGTTGTCGGACTGCGCAGCGATCGAGCCGTCGAGCGCGACCTTCAGCGCCTTGTAGCCCGACTCGCCCTCCTCGAACGACAGGTCGTCGCAGAACACGATGAACCGCTCCGGACGCTGCGCGATCAGGTCGACGATGTCGCCGAGATCATGCAGGTCGTCCTTGTCGACTTCGATCAGGCGCAGGCCGTCCTTCGCATACGCGTTCAGGCAGGCCTTGATCAGGGACGACTTGCCGGTGCCGCGCGCACCGGTCAGCAGCACGTTGTTCGCCGGCTTGCACTGGACGAACTGTCGCGTGTTCTGCTCGATCAGCGCTTTCTGTCGATCGATGTTGTGCAGGTCGTCGAGCGTGATCGACGACGCTGCCGGCACCGGCTGCAAATAGCCGCGCCCCTGGCGCTTGCGCCAGCGAAACGCGGTGGCGGCGTTCCAGTCGACGGCCGCCGGCGCGGGCGGCAGCATCCCCTCGAGGCGGCCGAGCAGCGCTTCCGCGCGCGTCAGAAACTGTTCGAGCTTGTCCATGTCGTTCGAGCGCTCCCGATCAGGAGCGGTAATCCGCGTTGATGCTCACGTAATCGTGCGAAAGATCGCACGTCCAGACGGTTGCCTGCGCGTCGCCGCGGCCGAGCAGCACGCGGATCGTGATTTCGCTCTGCTTCATCACGCGCTGGCCGTCCTCCTCCTGGTAAGCCGGATTGCGGCCGCCGGCCTTCGCGACGAGCACGTCGTCGAGATAGAGATCGATCTTGCCGACGTCGAGATCCGTGACGCCCGCGTAGCCGATCGCCGCGAGGATCCGGCCGAGGTTGGGGTCGGATGCATAGAAGGCCGTCTTCACGAGCGGCGAGTGCCCGATCGCATATGCGATCTGGCGGCACTCGGCGACGCTCTTGCCGCCCTCGACCTGCACCGTCATGAATTTCGTCGCGCCTTCACCATCGCGCACGATCAGTTGCGACAGCACCTGGGCGACCTGCGTGACCGCTTCGCGCAGCGCCGCATAGGCCGGCGAGTCGGTCGACGTGATCGCGGGCAGCGTGCTCTTGCCGGACGCGATCAGGATGAACGAGTCGTTCGTCGACGTGTCGCCGTCGATCGTGACGCAGTTGAACGAGCGGTCGGCCACTTCCTTCACGAGCGTGTCGAGCACCGGCTGCGCCACGTTCGCATCGAACGCGAGGAAGCCCAGCATCGTCGCCATATTCGGCTTGATCATGCCCGCACCCTTGCTGATGCCCGTCAGCGTGACCGTGTGGCCGTCGATCGTCACCTGGCGCGACGTGGCCTTCGGCAACGTGTCGGTCGTCATGATCGCCTGCGCGGCGTCGTACCAGTTCGCGGCCTTGCGGTTTGCGAGCGCTGCCGGCAGCCCGGCCTTCAGGCGGTCGATCGGCAGCGGCTCGAGAATCACGCCGGTCGAGAACGGCAGCACCTGTGCAGCGTCGATGCCCGCGAGGCGCGCGAGTTCCGAGCAGGTCTCGCGCGTGTTCGCGAGGCCCGGCTCGCCGGTGCCCGCATTCGCATTGCCCGTGTTCACGACGAGCGCGCGGATGCCCGCACCGCCGGCACGCACCTTTGCCAGGTGCTCGCGGCACACCGTCACCGGCGCGGCGCAGAAGCGATTCTCGGTGAATACACCGGCGACCGTCGCCCCTTCGTCGACGGAGATGACCAGCACGTCCTTGCGATTCGGCTTGCGGATGTTCGCTTCCGCCCAGCCGAGCGTGACGCCGGCGACGGGATGGAGTTGGGCGGGATCGATCGACGGAAAATTGACAGCCATGGGGCACACCTGCCGGATGGAAAATGCCGGCATGCGCCGGCATCGATTGGAAGAACCGGCGGCCGCACGCGCGGGCCGCCGCAACTCACATCACTGACTCGAAGCTGCTGAACGAAGCGGCACGCGAATGCGCGCCGCCGCCGATCATGACAGCTTCCCGTGACATTGCTTGTACTTCTTGCCGCTGCCGCACGGGCACGGGTCGTTGCGGCCGACCTTCGGCATCTCGCCGCCGGGGCCGCTGTGGGTCATCGCGCTGCCGACCATGTCGACCGTCGCCGTGGCCGCGGTGGCGGCCGCGACGTTCGCGACCGGCGCGCCGGATTCCGCATAGTCGGCATGCTGATACTCGACGTTTTCGAGATGACCGCCGCGCTCCTCGATCTGCTCGGCGGCTTCCTCGAGCTGTTCCGGCGACTGGATCTGCACGTTCATCACGATGCGCGTGACTTCCTGCTTGATCGCCTCGAGCATCGCGGCGAACAGCTCGAACGCTTCGCGCTTGTATTCCTGCTTCGGGTTCTTCTGCGCATAGCCGCGCAGGTGGATGCCCTGGCGCAGGTGGTCGAGCGCCGCGAGGTGCTCGCGCCACAGGCGGTCGACCGTCTGCAGCATCACCGAGCGCTCGAACGCGCTGAACGATTCACGGCCGACCATCGCGACCTTCGTCTCGTACTGCTCGTCGGCGGCGGTCGTCACCGCTTCGAGAATTTCCTCGGCCGTGATCGACGACGACTCGTTCACCATTTCCTGGATCGCGAGGTCGAGCTGCCAGTCGTTGCGCAGCGCTTCCTCGAGCTCGGGCACGTCCCACTGTTCCTCGATGCTGCCTTGCGGCACGAACTGGTGGACGACTTCGGCGATCACGCCATGACGCATCGCCGAGATCGTCTCGGTGATGTCGTGAGCTTCGAGCAGTTCATTGCGCTGCTGATAGATCACCTTGCGCTGGTCGTTCGACACGTCGTCGTATTCGAGCAGCTGCTTGCGGATGTCGAAGTTGCGCGCTTCGACCTTGCGCTGCGCGGACTCGATCGAACGCGTGACGATACCGGCCTCGATCGCCTCGCCTTCCGGCATCTTCAGACGATCCATGATCGAGCGCACGCGGTCGCCCGCGAAAATACGCAGCAGCGGATCGTCGAGCGACAGGTAGAAGCGCGACGATCCCGGGTCGCCCTGGCGGCCCGCACGGCCGCGCAGCTGGTTGTCGATCCGGCGCGATTCGTGGCGCTCGGTGCCGATGATGTGCAGGCCGCCCGCAGCCTTCACCTGCTCGTGCAGCGTTTCCCACTCGTCGTGCAGTTGCTTGATGCGGCGCGCTTTTTCGTCGGCGGGGATCGCGTCGTCGGCGTCGATGAACGCAGCCTGCTTCTCGGCGTTGCCGCCGAGCACGATGTCGGTACCGCGACCGGCCATGTTGGTCGCGATCGTGATGCGGTTCGGCCGGCCGGCTTCCGCGACGATCGCGGCTTCACGCTCGTGCTGCTTCGCGTTCAGCACCTCGTGCGGTAGGCCTGCCTGCTTCAGCAGGTGCGACAGCAGTTCCGAGTTCTCGATCGACGTCGTGCCGACCAGCACCGGCTGGCCGCGCTCGTAGCAGTCGCGAATGTCGCGGATCACCGCGTCGTAGCGCTCCTTGGCCGTCTTGTAGATCTGGTCCTGCTTGTCGATCCGCTTCGGCGGGCGGTTGGTCGGGATCACGACCGTCTCGAGGCCGTAGATCTCGTTGAATTCGTACGCTTCGGTGTCGGCCGTACCGGTCATGCCCGCGAGCTTCGCGTACATGCGGAAGTAGTTCTGGAACGTGATCGAGGCGAGCGTCTGGTTCTCGCTCTGGATCTTCACGTGTTCCTTCGCCTCGACCGCCTGATGCAGGCCGTCGGACCAGCGGCGGCCCGCCATCAGGCGGCCCGTGAATTCATCGACGATCACCACTTCGCCGTTCTGCACGACGTAGTGCTGGTCCTTGTGGAACAGCGTGTGTGCGCGCAGTGCCGCGTACACGTGGTGCATCAGCGTGATGTTCTGCGGTGCGTACAGGCTCTCGCCCTCGCCGATCAGGCCCCACTCTGCGAGCAGCCGCTCGGCCTTCTCGTGGCCCGACTCCGTCAGGAACACCTGGCGCGCCTTCTCGTCGAGCGTGTAGTCGCCCGGCTTCTCGACGCCCGTGCCGTCGGCCTTCTCCTCGCCGATCTGGCGCTCGAGCAGCGGCGGCAGCGCGTTCATCCGCACGTACAGTTCGGTGTGATCTTCCGCCTGGCCGGAGATGATCAGCGGCGTACGCGCCTCGTCGATCAGGATCGAGTCCACTTCGTCGACGACCGCGAAGTTCAGTGCCCGCTGCACGCGCGCGTCGGTCTCGTAGACCATGTTGTCGCGCAGGTAGTCGAAGCCGAACTCGTTGTTCGTGCCGTAGGTGATGTCCGACGCGTAGGCTTGCTGCTTCTGGTCGTGCTCCATGCCGGACAGGTTGATGCCGACCGACAGACCGAGGAAGTTGTAGAGGCGCGCCATCCATTCGGCGTCGCGCTGCGCGAGGTAGTCGTTGACCGTCACGACGTGCACGCCACGGCCGGCCAGCGCATTCAGGTAGACGGGCAGCGTCGCGACGAGCGTCTTGCCCTCGCCGGTGCGCATTTCCGCGATCTTGCCGTAGTGGAGCACCATGCCGCCGATCATCTGCACGTCGAAGTGGCGCATCTTCAGCACGCGGCGGCTCGCCTCCCGGCAGACCGCGAACGCCTCGGGCAGCAGCTTGTCGAGCGACTCGCCGCCCGCGATCCGCTGGCGGAACTCATCCGTCTTGCCGCGCAACTGGTCGTCCGTCAGCTTCTCGATCTGCGTTTCGAGCGCATTGATCGTCGCGACGGTCTTTTGGTATTGCTTGACGAGCCGCTGGTTGCGGCTGCCAAAAATTTTCTGGAGAAAACCGGTTGTCATCGGATCGGATCCTGCGTCGCAGCACCGGCGCCCGGCGCGCGTTGCGCGCCCCGACGCCCGAGCCTCGGCGGCTTAGCGAATTAGTGGAATCAAACGAGGAATTTTAGCACGCGAGGAAGCATGCGCCGGTGTCCCGGCCGGACTCGCGCCGCACGCCAAACCCGTGCGGGCAATCGGGCGCATGGCCCGAAAGCCGCCCGTGCGCGAGCCGGCGCGGGTACAATCGGCGTCAACGTCCGCGCCAGTGCGCGCCCGAAGAATACCTCGATGAACCGATTTTCCAAGCGTTTCGGCCCGCTCCCCGCTTATCGCCCGCAACCCGTGTCCGAAGTGCTCAACCGCACCGACGCGTTCGCGGCGCTGCGCGCCGGCGTCGAACAGGTCGCGTCGCTGCAGCGCGACCTGGCCGCGCTGCTGCCCGACTATCTCGCGAATCACGTCGAACCGGGCTCCATCAAGGACGGCACCCTGACCCTCTTTGCCGCGCACAATGCGCTCGCCGCCCGGCTGCGGCAGGTCGAGCCGCGCCTGCTCGCCGATCTCCAGAAGCGCGGCTGGCCGGTCTCGGCGCTGCGCGTGCGCGTGCGTCCGAAGGACGCGCCGGAACCCCCGCACGTGAAGCAGGCGCGCATGACGACCGTCGGCGCCACCGCGTTGCGCGACCTCGCCGATCACCTCGAGCCGTCGCCACTGCAGGCTGCACTCGCGCGAATGGCCGCGCGGCACGGTGCAAAGTCGTCGCGCTGAGTGCGCGCCGCCCCCGCGGGCCTGACGCCCAACAAAAAAGCGACCCGAAGGTCGCTTTTTTATCGCGGGTGCCGAACGCCGATCAGGCGAAGGCCGTCTGCGTGTCGAACGCGAAGCCGCTCGGCGCGGCTTGCGGGTCGTCGAACGTGACGATCTCGTACGCGTCCTCGCGCGCGAGCAGTTCGCGCAGCAGCGCGTTGTTCAGCCCGTGACCCGACTTGTAGGCGGTGTACGACGCCAGCAGCGGATGGCCGACCACGTATAGGTCGCCGATCGCGTCGAGCATCTTGTGCTTCACGAATTCGTCGTCGTAGCGCAGCCCGTCGTTGTTCAGGATTCGGTATTCGTCGAGCACGATCGCGTTGTCCATGCTGCCGCCGCGTGCGAGACCCAGCTCGCGCATCATTTCGACTTCATGGGCAAAACCGAACGTGCGCGCACGCGCGATCTCGCGCACGTACGACGTGTTCGCGAAGTCGACCTCGAGTTCCTGGCCGGTCTTGTCGACGGCCGGGTGACGGAAGTCGATCGTGAACTTGAGCTTGAAGCCGAAATACGGATCGAGACGCGCGAACTTGTCGCCGTCGCGGATTTCGACCGGCTTCTTCACCTGGATGAAGCGCTTCGGCGCGTTCTGCTCCTCGATGCCCGCGGACTGGATCAGGAACACGAAGGACGCGGCGCTGCCGTCCATGATCGGGATTTCCTCGGCCGTCACGTCGACGTAGAGGTTGTCGATGCCGAGGCCGGCACACGCCGACATCAGGTGTTCGACGGTCGACACGCGCGCACCATCCTTCTGCAGCACCGACGCGAGCCGCGTGTCGCCGATCGACATCGCGGATGCCGGAATGTCGACAGGCGTGGGCAGGTCGACGCGCGAGAAAACGATCCCCGTGCCCGGCGCGGCCGGGCGGAGCGTCAGTTCGACCTTGCGGCCCGAGTGGAGACCGATGCCCACGGTCTTCACGATCGATTTGATGGTGCGCTGCTTCAGCATGATGTTCTTCATCTTGATTGAGAATATCAATCAGGAGTTATATTCGATAGGTGGGATTATAGCGTAATTCCCTATTCAACGCTGTTTGAAACTGCGTATCAATCTGTTTCGACTGTTTACCCGCGCCGATACGGGACGGGCCGATGCCCGGAACGGAGGCGTTTCCGGTCATCGGCCCGTGTTACAACTGCCCTGAGGCCGGTGAGCAGCGTTGCCGACAGGCAACGGCGCACCGCACGATCAGGACGTCAACGTCGCGAGCACACTCGCCGCATCGCTCACTTCGAACTTGCCCGGCGCTTCGACGGCCAGCGTCTTGACCACACCGTCGTCGACCACCATCGCGTAGCGCAGGGAACGGATTCCCATGCCACGCGCGGACAAATCCTGCGTCAGCCCCAGCGCATGAGTGAAAGCAGCGCTGCCGTCCGCCATCATGCGCACCTTGCCCGCGGTGTGCAGATCACGTCCCCATGCGCCCATCACGAATGCGTCGTTGACGGACACGCACCAGAGCTCGTCGATGCCCGCCGAGCGCAGTTGCTCGGCGTGCTCGACATAGCCCGGCACATGCTGCGCCGAACAGGTCGGCGTGAAAGCGCCCGGCAATCCGAAGATCACCACCCGCTTTCCCGCAACCTGATCGCGCACGCTGCAGGCATTCGGCCCCAGCGTGCAGCCTTCGCGCGCGTCGTCGATGAACTCGAACAGTTGCGCGTCGGGCAGCGCGTCGCCCACTTGAATCATGGCTGGTCCCTCATAGCGATACGGTTTTTCGGCGTATTGCGGACAGCACGTCCCATCCCGCTCCGCTCGTGCGAAGAGGGCACGTTTCCCGGCCCGGCGTCGCATTCGACGCGGCCTGTCGTGGTCCGTGGCATCCGTCACGCCGGCGTTACCGCGGCAATCTCGTCGATCGCGCCGCGGCTTCGCCTGTGTGTGCGTCGTCAGTCAGCCTGCTTGCGCAGGAAAGCCGGAATGTCGTACGTGTCGACACCCTTCTCCTGCAGCGCCTGCACGTGCGATGCCGCGGTTTCGCGCGAGTTGCGCCATACCGCCGGCGTATCGAGCGCGCCGTAGTCGGCCGTGCTGACGTGCTGCGGCTGCGCATAGCCGTGCGAGACCGCGCTGACCGGCTGGTTGTCGGTACCCGTGCGCAGCAGCGTCATCGGAGCCGATTGCTGCTTCTTCGCCGCACGGCCCAGACCCGTCGCCACGACCGTCACGCGCAGTGCATCGCCCATTGCGTCGTCGTACACCGCACCGAAGATCACCGTGGCGTCTTCCGCCGCGTAGCTCTTGATCGTGTTCATCACTTCGCGCGTTTCCGACAGGCGCAGCGAACGGCTCGACGTGATGTTGACCAGCACGCCGCGCGCGCCCGACAGATCGACGCCTTCGAGCAGCGGGCTCGCCACGGCCTGTTCCGCCGCGAGGCGTGCGCGATCGACGCCGGCGACCGTCGCCGTGCCCATCATCGCCTTGCCCTGCTCGCCCATCACCGTCTTCACGTCTTCGAAGTCGACGTTCACGAGGCCATCGACATTGATGATTTCGGCAATGCCTGCAACCGCGTTGTTCAACACGTCGTCCGCGCACTGGAAGCACTTGTCCATCTCGGCGTCATCGCCCATCACGTCGAACAGCTTGTCGTTCAGGACGACGATCAGCGAGTCGACGTGATCCTCCAGTTGCTGCGAGCCTGCTTCCGCGACGCGCATGCGCTTGCCGCCTTCGAATTCGAACGGCTTGCTGACGACACCCACCGTCAGGATGCCCATCTCCTTCGCGATCTGCGCGACCACCGGCGCCGCGCCCGTGCCCGTGCCGCCACCCATGCCGGCCGTGATGAACACCATGTGCGCGCCACGCAGCGCGTCGGCGATGCGCTCGCGCGCCTCTTCCGCCGCCGCCTTGCCCATTTCCGGCTTCGCGCCGGCGCCGAGGCCGGTGTTGCCGAGCTGGATCACGGACGGTGCGCGCGCGCGCGACAGCGCCTGTGCGTCGGTGTTCATCACGATGAAGTCGACGCCCTGCACGCCACGGTTGATCATGTGCTGAACGGCATTGCCGCCAGCGCCGCCAACGCCGACCACCTTGATGATGGTGCCGTTGGTTTCGGTTTCCAGCATTTCGAATTCCATTGTTGCCTCCGTCAAGAAAATAAAACTACTCGGCCGTTATTCGGCAGGAGATCGGGCAACCCCCTGTCGCGCGCCAGCCGCCGGCACCGGCGCGAATTTCGATTCGGTTCGTCAGAAGTTGCTCAGGAACCATTCCTTCATCCGCGAGAAGATCTGCCCCGCGTTGCCGGACTGCACGGCGACCTTGCGGCCGCGCATGCGCTGAGCACTACCTTCGACGAGCAGGCCCATCGCCGTCGAGTAGCGCGGATTGCGCACCACGTCGGCGAGGCCGCCTGCGTATTCCGGCGCGCCGATGCGGACCGGTTTCAGGAAAATGTCTTCGCCGAGCTCGACCATGCCCGGCATCATCGAAGCCCCGCCGGTAATGACCACGCCGGAGCTCAGCAGTTCTTCGTAACCCGACTCGCGCACGACCTGCTGCACGAGCGAGAACAGTTCCTCGACGCGCGGCTCGATCACGGCCGCGAGCGCCTGGCGCGACAGCGTGCGCGGGCCGCGTTCGCCGAGGCCCGGCACTTCGACCATCTCGTCCGGATCGGCGAGCGCCTGCTTCGCGATCCCGTAGCCGACCTTGATGTCTTCCGCGTCCGGCGTCGGCGTGCGCAGCGCCATCGCGATGTCGCTCGTGATCTGGTCGCCGGCGATCGGAATCACCGCGGTATGGCGGATCGCGCCTTCGGCGAAGATCGCGATGTCGGTCGTGCCGCCGCCGATGTCGACCAGCACCACGCCGAGATCCTTCTCGTCTTCCGTCAGCACGGCCAGCGACGACGCGAGCGGCTGCAGGATCAGGTCGTTCACTTCCAGCCCGCAGCGGCGCACGCACTTGACGATGTTCTGCGCGGCACTGACCGCGCCCGTCACGATGTGCACCTTCACCTCGAGGCGGATGCCGCTCATCCCGATCGGCTCGCGCACGTCTTCCTGGCCGTCGATGATGAATTCCTGCGTGAGGATGTGCAGCACCTGCTGGTCGGTCGGGATGTTGATCGCCTTCGCGGTCTCGATCACGCGCGCGACGTCCGTCTGCGTGACTTCCTTGTCCTTGATCGCGACCATCCCGCTCGAGTTGAAGCTGCGGATATGGCTGCCGGCAATCCCCGTAAACACGTTGGTGATCTTGCAGTCGGCCATCAGCTCGGCTTCCTCGAGCGCGCGCTGGATCGACTGCACGGTGGCCTCGATATTGACCACCACGCCCTTCTTCAGACCCTTCGATTCGCTCTGGCCGAGGCCGATCACCTCGTAATGGCCTTCGCCCTTCAGCTCGGCGACGATGGCCACCACCTTCGACGTGCCGATGTCGAGGGAAACCAGCAGATCCTTGTAGTCTTTGCTCATAAAGTGCTCTTGCGTGTGATCTCTCGTTACTTCTTGCGCTTGTCGGTATCGGTCAGGAACCGCATGCCTGCCGCACGAATCGCGAATCCGTTCGGATAACGCAGGTCCGCGTACTCGATGTCGTTGCCCCAACGCTCCGTGACGGCCGGCCACGCGGCGACGAGGCGCTGGCTCCGGTCATGCAGGGTCTCGCTGGTGCGCTCCTTGCCCAGCTCGACCTGCATGCCGTTCGACAGCTTCACCGTCCACGCGTAGCGCGCCGACAGCGTCACTTCTTCCGGCGCCGCCTTCAGCGGCGCAAACCAGTTCGTGAAGTCGCGATACCGCGTGACGACTTCCTTCGCACTGCCCTCCGGGCCGTCGAACGCCGGCAGTTCCTGATCCAGTTCGCCCTGGTTTGCGGTGAACAGCTCACCGTCTACGCTCACGAGCTGCGCGCTGCCCCAGGTCCCGAGCGGTTTGTACTCCTCGAGCGTGACAGCCAGCGCATTCGGCCACACCCGGCGCACGCTCGCGTGGCGCACCCACGGCATCTGCTCGAACGCGGCACGCGCCGTATCGAGATCGACCGTGAAGAAATTGCCCTTCAGCCGGCCGACCACGCCCGCACGCACCGTCGGCGTGTTGATGTGCTCGGTGTCGCCGTCGATCCGGATTTCGCGCAGCGCGAACGTCGGACGCTGGATCAGCCAGTAGCAGCCGGCCGCCGCCAACACGAGCAGCAACAGCGCGTACAGCGCGCTGGCGGCAAGGTTGAGTTGGCGAACGTTGTTCCACATACGTCGTTCCGTTCCTGCGTCAGTCGTTGAGCGTAAGCGACAGCACCTTCACGACCAGCTCCGAATAGCTGATGCCGATCGATCGCGCGGCCTTCGGCGGCAGCGAGTGGTCGGTCATCCCGGGGGCCGTGTTCACTTCCAGGAAATACGCGTTGCCGGCGGCATCGAGCATGAAGTCCGCCCGACCCCAGTCGGTACAGCCGAGCACGTCGAACGCGCGGCGCGCGATGCGCTTCAGTTCCGCTTCCTGTTCCGCGGGCAGCCCGCACGGAATCAGGTACTGCGTATCGTCGGCGACATACTTCGCGTGGTAGTCGTAGAACTCGCCTGCCGGCACGATCTTGATCAGCGGCAGGTCGAGATCGCCGGCGATGCACGCGGTGTATTCGCCGCCGCCTTCGATGCTCTTCTCGACGATCACGATCTTGTCGTGCGTCGCCGCTTCCGACAGTGCGGCGGGCAACGCGTCGGCCGTCTTCACCTTCAGCACCGCGACGCTCGAGCCCTCGCTCGCCGGCTTCACGAACAGCGGCAGGCCGAGCTTCGCGACGATGTCCGCCGCGCGCGCCGCGTAGTCGTCGCCGCGCATCACCGTCTCGAACGGCGGCGTCGGCACGCCCGTCTGCTGCCACACGAGCTTCGTGCGGAACTTGTCGAGGCCGAGCGCCGAGCCGAGCACGCCGCTGCCCGTGTAGCGGATCCCGTAGAAGTCGAGCGCGCCCTGGATCTGGCCGTTCTCGCCGTAGCCGCCGTGCAGCGCGTTGAACGCGCGCACGAAGCCTTCGTCCTTCAGCGCCGACAACGGCCGCTCGGCCGGGTCGAACGGATGCGCGTCGACGCCCGCGTCACGCAGGCCCTGCAGCACGAGACGGCCCGAGGTGAGCGACACCTCGCGCTCGGCGGATTCGCCGCCGAACAACACCGCCACCTTGCCGAAACGTTTCGGATCGATCCCGCTCATGTCATGCCTTCTGTTGTGTGTGTTGCACGAGCTTCGCCGGCACGCCGCCGATCGAACCCGCGCCCATCGTGATCACCACGTCGCCGTTCTGCGCGACCTTGGCCAGTGCGTCCGGCACGTCGTCGACCGTCGCGACGAACACCGGGTCAACCTTGCCCACCGCGCGCAGCGCACGCGACAGCGCGTCGCCGTTGGCCGTCGCGATCGCCGCTTCGCCCGCGGCATAGACTTCCGTCAGCACCAGCGCGTCGACCGTCGACAGCACATTGACGAAGTCGTCGAAACAATCGCGCGTGCGCGTGTAGCGGTGCGGCTGGAACGCCAGCACGAGGCGGCGGCCCGGGAACGCGCCGCGCGCGGCCGCGATCGTCGCGGCCATCTCGACGGGGTGGTGGCCGTAGTCGTCGATCAGCGTGTACTGGCCGCCGTCCGCGCTCGGCACCTCGCCGTAGCGCTGGAAGCGTCGGCCGACGCCGTTGAATTCCGCCAGCGCCAGCTGGATCGCGTCGTCCGCCACGCCGAGATCGGTCGCGATCGCGATCGCCGCGAGCGCGTTCTGCACGTTGTGCAGGCCCGGCAGGTTCAGCACCACCGCGAGCGGCGCACGGCCTTCGCGGATCACCGTGAAGTGCATGCGGCCGTCGCGCGCGTCGATGTCTTCCGCGCGCACCTGCGCGTCCGGCGACAACCCGTAGCGCACGACCGGCTTCGAGATGAACGGGATGATCTGCCGCACGTTCGGATCGTCGACGCACACCACCGCGCTGCCGTAGAACGGCAGGCGCTGCGTGAATTCGATGAACGCCTGCTTGAGCCGCGCGAAATCGTGGCCGTAGGTGTCCATGTGATCGGCGTCGATGTTCGTGATGACTTCGATCACCGGATACAGGTTCAGGAACGACGCGTCCGACTCGTCGGCCTCGGCGACGATGAAGTCGCCCGTGCCGAGCCGCGCGTTCGCGCCGGCGCTGATCAGCCGGCCGCCGATCACGAAGGTCGGGTCCAGCCCGCCCGCCGCGAGCACGCTCGCGACGAGGCTCGTCGTCGTGGTCTTGCCGTGCGTGCCGGCAATCGCGATCCCCTGCTTCAGGCGCATCAGCTCCGCGAGCATCACCGCGCGCTGCACGATCGGCACGCGCTGGTGGCGCGCGGCGAGCACTTCGGGGTTGTCCGAGCGCACGGCCGTCGACACGACGACCGCGTTCGCGCCCTCGATGTTCGCCGCGTCGTGCCCGATCGCGATCCGCGCGCCGAGCGCCGCGAGACGATCGGTCACCGCGTTGCGCGACAGGTCGGAGCCGCTGACCTCGTAGCCGAGGTTGACGAGCACTTCGGCGATGCCGCTCATGCCCGCGCCGCCGATCCCGACGAAATGAATGTGTTTGACGATGTGTTTCATTGCAGTTGTTCCAGGTTCGCGCCAGCCACCTTCGCGCAGACGCGCGCGACTTCGTCGGTGGCCTCGGGCTTCGCCAGCGAGCGCGAACGCTCCGCCATGTCCGCGAGCGACGCCCGCGACTGGCCGCGCAGCCAGTCGGCAAGCAGTTCCGCCGACAGGTCGCGTTGTTGCACCAGCACCGCCGCGCCCGCATCGGCGAGGAACGCGGCGTTGGTCGTCTGGTGGTCGTCGACCGCGTACGGGAACGGCACGAACAGCGCCGCCACGCCCACCGCCGCGATTTCCGACACCGTCATCGCGCCGGAGCGGCAGATCACGAGATCCGCCGCCGCGTACGCGGTGGCCATGTCGTCGATGAACGGCACGAGCCGCACGTCGTCGCCGCCGGTGAATCCGGCCGCTTCGTAATTCGCCTTCAGCGCGTCGATGTGCTTCGCGCCGGCTTGGTGCACGATGCGCGGGCGCTCGCCCGGCGCCAGCAGCGCCAGCGCGCGCGGCACGACTTCGTTCAGCGCGGCGGCGCCGAGACTGCCGCCGACGACCAGCACGTTCAGCGGGCCGCTGCGCGACGCATAGCGTGCCTTGGGCGTTTCCGTGCGCGCAAGTTCCGCGCGAATCGGGTTGCCGGTCCATTCCGCGTGCGGCAGTGCGCCCGGGAACGCGACGAGCACGCGCTTCGCGAATTTCGCGAGCACCTTGTTCGCGAGACCGGCGATCGAATTCTGTTCGTGCAGCACGAGCGGGCGGCCCGACAGCGCGGCCATCACGCCCGCCGGGAACGTGATGTAGCCGCCCATCCCGAGCACGACGTCCGGCCGCACGCGACGCAGCGCGCCGAGACTCTGCCAGCACGCGCGCAGCAGGTTGATCGGCAGCGTCAGCTTGGTCTTCAGGCCCTTGCCGCGCAGCCCGCCGAAGCGCACATATTCCATCGGAATGCCGTGCTTCGGCACGAGCGTCGCTTCCATCCCGGCCGGATTGCCGAGCCACACGACGCGCCAACCCGCCGCTTCCATCCGGTGCGCGACGGCGAGCCCCGGGAACACGTGGCCCCCGGTGCCGCCTGCCATCACCATCAGCGTGCGTCGCGACGCGGTCATACCTTCCCTCCCCGCATCAATACGCGATTTTCATAGTCGACCCGCAACAGCACCGCAAGCGCGACACAGTTCAGCAGGATGCCCGAGCCGCCGTAGCTCACGAGCGGCAGCGTCAGGCCCTTGGTCGGCAGCAGGCCGAGGTTCACGCCCATGTTGATGAACGTCTGCGCGCCGAACCAGATGCCGATGCCCTTCGCCATCAAGCCCGCGAACGTGCGGTCGAGCGCGAGCGCCTGACGGCCGATCTCGAACGCGCGGCGCACGATCCAGTAAAACAGCAGGATCACGACCAGCACGCCGACGAAGCCGAGTTCCTCGCCGATCACCGCGAGGATGAAGTCGGTATGCGCTTCGGGCAGGTAGTTCAGCTTCTCGACGCTGCCGCCGAGGCCGACGCCGAACCACTCGCCGCGGCCGAACGCGATCAGCGAGTGCGTGAGCTGGTACGCCTTGCCCTGCGCATAGCGTTCGTCCCACGGATCGAGGTACGCGAAGATCCGCTCGCGACGCCACGGCGACAGCCATACGAGCATCGTGAAGGTGCCGACCGCCGTCGCGACCAGGCCGCCGAACAGCTTGCCGTTGACGCCGCCGAGGAACAGCACGCCCATCGCGATCGCGGCAACCACCATGAACGCGCCCATGTCCGGTTCGAGCAGCAGCAGCGCGCCGACGAGACCGACCGCGAACGCCATCGGCAGGAAGCCCTTCGCGAAGCTCTGCATGTATTCCTGCTTGCGCACCGTGTAGTTCGCCGCGTAGATCGTCACCGCGAGCTTCATGATTTCCGACGGCTGCATGTTCGTGATGCCGAGCGGAATCCAGCGGCGCGCACCGTTCACACCCTTGCCGACGTGCGGGATCAGCACGATCACGAGGCCGACCAGTGCGATCAGGAAGAGATGCGGCGCGTATTTGTCCCAGGTCGACACGGGCACGCGGAACGCGATCACCGCCGCGATGAACGCGACGCCAAGCGACACGCAGTGGCGCATCAGGAACGCATAGTCGTGATACGACGCGTATTTCGGCGAATCGGGCATCGCGATCGACGCCGAATACACCATCACCACGCCGAGCCCGAGCAGCGCGATCGCGACCCACAGCAGCGAGTAGTCGAAATCGAGCATTCGCGAGCGGCTCGGCCGCACGCCGTTGACGACGCTCGCGAGGCCGCCGGTCGCGGCGCGCGTGGCCGACGCGACGCGGCCGCCGGCGGCATTGCCGCCGGTGTCGCGCCGGTCGTTGAAACGGGAGACGAGGCGATCGGACCAGCTCATGGCGTCGCTCCTTTGTCGATGGCGATTTCATCCACCGCCGCGCGGAACACATCCGCGCGATGGGCGTAGTTCCTGAACATGTCGAGGCTTGCGCACGCGGGCGACAGCAGCACCGCATCGCCCGGCTCGGCGAGGTCGGCGGCGGCACGCACCGCGCCTTCGAGCGTCGCGTGGTCGGCGAGCGGCACGCCGGTTTCGGCGAGCGTGTCGCGAATCGCCGGCGCATCGCGGCCGATCAGCATCACCGCACGGCACCAGCGCGCGACCGGCGCGACCAGCGGCGCGAAATCCTGACCCTTGCCGTCGCCGCCGGCGATCAGCACGATCTTCTGCGCGAGCCCGTCGAGCGCGGCCACCGTCGCGCCGACGTTCGTTCCCTTGCTGTCGTCGACGTAGTCCACGTCGTCGATCGTCGCGATCACTTCGACGCGATGCGCCTCGCCGCGATATTCGCGCAGCGCGTGCAGCAGCGGCGCGGCCGGCAGATCGATCGCGCGTGCAAGCGCGAACGCGGCCAGCGCGTTCGCCGCATTGTGCAGCCCGCGGATGCGCAGCGCGTCGGCCGGCATCAGGCGCTTCTGCGTGATGTCGGGCGTATGCGCGCCGTCGCGCTTGCGGCGACGGCTCGTCGTCGTCTCGTCCGGCGCGTCGCGGTCGACCGCTTCAACCAGCCACGCAATGCCGTTGTCGCGCGACAGGCCGTAGTCGCCGTCCTGCGTCGGTTCATTCAGGCCGAACGTGACCGTGCGCGCCGCATCGGCCGCGCCGGCGGCCGGCGCGAACTTCATCACGGCCGCATCGTCGCGGTTGAGCACGCGCGTGGTCGTCGCGCCGAAGATCCGGCCCTTCGCGGCCGCATAGGCGTCGAAGCTGCCGTGCCAGTCGAGGTGATCCTGCGTGATGTTGAGGATCGCGGCCGCATCCGGCGCGAACGTGCGTGCCGTCTCGAGCTGGAAGCTCGACAGTTCGAGCACCCAGACGTCGGGCAACGCCGTATCGTCGATCGCGCCCGCGAGCCGGTCGAGCATCGCCGGGCTGATGTTGCCGGCGACGGCGACCTTCTTGCCCGAACGCTGGCACAGCAGGCCCGTGAGGCTCGTTGTCGTGGTCTTGCCGTTGGTGCCGGTGATCGCGAGCACCTTCGGCTGGTAGCCGCTCGTGCCGAGCGCGCGCAACGCCTGCGCGAAGAATTCCAGTTCGCCCCATACGGCGATCGCGCGCTCGTTCGCGGCCGCGATCAGCGCCGCCAGTGCAGGTTCAAGCGGCGACAGGCCGGGGCTCAGCCCGACGATCTCGACGCCGCCGTCGAGCAGTGCAGGCGTGAACGGCCCGCCGACGAACTCCGCATCGATGCCTTCGGCCTGCAGCGCGGCAAGGTTCGGCGGCGCCTCGCGGGTATCGGCAATACGCAGCCGGCACCCGTGCCTCGCGCACCATCGCGCGATCGCGAGACCCGATTCCCCGAGCCCCAGTACGAGCACCATCGGCCGCTGCCGATCTCCAAACATCTCGCCAGACATCCTTGTTACCTTTCCTTTACCGCAACTTGAGGGTGGACAGACCGAACAGGCACAGCATCAGCGTGATGATCCAGAAGCGCACCACCACCTGCGTTTCCTTCCAGCCGGACAATTCGAAATGGTGATGCAGCGGTGCCATCTTCAGCAGGCGCCGCCCTTCGCCGTAACGCTTCTTCGTGTACTTGAACCACGACACCTGCAGCATCACCGACAGCGTTTCCGCGACGAAGATGCCGCCCATGATGAACAGCACGATTTCCTGGCGCACGATCACCGCGACCGTGCCGAGCGCGCCGCCAAGCGCCAGCGCGCCGACGTCGCCCATGAACACCTGCGCGGGGTGCGTGTTGTACCAGAGGAACGCGAGCCCTGCCCCGCCCATCGCGGAGCAGAAGATCAGCAATTCACCGGCGCCCGGGATGTGCGGGAACAGCAGGTATTTCGAATAGACCGAGCTGCCCATCACGTACGCGAACACACCCAGCGACGCACCGACCAGCACGACCGGCATGATCACTAGACCGTCGAGGCCGTCGGTCAGGTTCACCGCGTTGCTCGCGCCGACGATCACGAAGTAGGTCAGCACGATGAAGCCCCAGACGCCCAGCGGGTAGCTGATCGACTTCAGGAACGGCAACATCAGGTCGGCCCGCGCGGGCAGCCCCATCGACAGGCCGCTGCGCACCCACGCCATAAACAGGTCGAACACACGCACGTTGTTCGCCTCGGACACGCTGAATGCGAGGTAGACCGCCGCGAACAGCCCGATCACCGACTGCCAGAAATACTTTTCGCGCGACGACATCCCGCGCGGGTCCTTGTAGACGACCTTGCGGTAGTCGTCGACCCAGCCAATCACGCCGAAGCCGAACGTGACGAGCATCACGATCCAGATGAAACGGTTCGTCAGGTCGCCCCACAGCAGCGTCGCGACCGCGATGCCGATCAGGATCAGCACGCCGCCCATCGTCGGCGTGCCGGACTTGACGAGATGGCTCTGCGGGCCGTCCTTGCGCACGGCCTGCCCGACCTTCATTTGCGTCAGCTTGCGGATCACCCACGGTCCGCACACGAGCCCGATCCCGAGCGCGGTGATGGTAGCCATCACCGCACGGAACGTCAGGTACGTGAACAAGCGCAAAAAGCTTGCGTCTCCTTGCAGCCATTGCGCCAGCGCCAGCAGCATGCTTCCTTCCTTCTACTCAGTGTGCCGCGGGCACCGTGCCCGCCGCGGGTTGTTTCGTCAGCGCGTCGACCACGCGCTCCATCTTCATGTACCGCGAGCCTTTCACGAGCACCGTCGCCTGCGCGCCGTAGCCCGCCGCGAGCAGCGCCGTCACCAGCGCGCCGACGTCGCCGAAATGGCGGGCCGTGTCGCCGTACGCGGTACATGCATCGCGCGACGCATCGCCGAGCGCGAACAGCGCATCGATGCCGCGCTCGCGCGCATATGCGCCGATCTCCCGGTGAAATGCCGGGCCTTCGTCGCCCACCTCGCCCATGTCGCCGATCACCAGCACGCGCGGCGCCGGTTGTGCGGCCAGCACGTCGATCGCCGCGCGCATCGAATCGGGGTTCGCGTTGTAGGTGTCGTCGACGACCGTCGCGCCCGCGAGGCTGCCGACGTCCGCTCGCCGGACCTGCAAACGGCCCTTGACCGGCTCGAACGATTCGAGGCCCTGCTTGATCGCGGCCAGCTCGATACCGGCCGCGAGCGTCGCGGCCGTGGCCGCCAATGCGTTGCGTGCGTTGTGCTCGCCGAGCGCGCGCAGCCGCACCGTCACCGAGCCGGACGGCGTGTCGATCGCAAGCTCGCCGCCGTGCAGACGGCCCGTGACCTGCGCTTCGATCTGCCGTTCGGCGTCGTGCAGCGCGAAATCGAGAATCCGGTTGCCGGTCGCCGCGACACGCCAGATACCGGCGTACGCATCGTCGGCCGGAAACACCGCGACGCCGTCCGGCGTCAGCGCGTGGATCACGGCCGCGTGTTCGAGCGCGACCGCCTCGACCGTCGCCATGAATTCCTGGTGTTCGCGCTGCGCATTGTTGACGAGCGCGACGGTCGGCGCCGCGAGGCGCGCGAGAAATTCGGTCTCGCCCGGGTGATTCATCCCGAGCTCGATCACCGCGACGCGATGCGCGCCCGACAGGCGCAGCAGCGTCAGCGGCACGCCGATGTCGTTGTTCAGGTTGCCGGCCGTCGCCAGCCGCGCGTCTGCGCCGACTGCCGCCGTAAAGATCGACGCGATCATTTCCTTGACGGTCGTCTTGCCGTTGCTGCCCGTCACCGCGACGAGCGGCACCGCGAAGCGCTTGCGCCAGCCATGCGCGAGCGCGCCGAGCGCGGCACGCGTTTCACCGCCCTCGACGACCGGCATCGCAAGGCCCGCCGGCGCGTGCGCGACGAGCGCCGCGGCCGCGCCGCGCGCGGCCACGTCGCCGAGGAAGTCGTGCGCGTCGAAGCGCTCGCCCTTCAGCGCGACGAACAGGTCGCCCGGGCCGACCGTGCGGCTGTCCGTCGACACGCGCTCGAAGGTGGTGTCCGGATCGCCGTGGACGGTCGCGCCGGGAATCAGGCGCGCGGCTTCGCCGAGACTGAGCATCGTCATTCGCCGCCTCCCTTGCCGTGCGTCGCGCGTGCCGCGAGCGCGAGCCGCGCGTGATCCTGATCGGAGAACGCGCGCTTCTTGCCCATGATTTCCTGCGTCGCCTCGTGCCCCTTGCCGGCCAGCACGACGACGTCCTCGCGGGCGGCGCCGCGCACGGCCTGCAGGATCGCGCTCGCGCGATCCTCGATACGGCGTGCGCGATCGGGCGCGGTCATCCCCGCGATGACCTGGTCGATGATGCGCTGCGGATCCTCGCTGCGCGGATTGTCGCTCGTGACGACGACTTCGTCGGCGAGCCGCTCGGCGATCGCGCCCATCAGCGGGCGCTTCGTCGCGTCGCGATCGCCGCCGCAACCGAACATGCAGACGAGCCGCCCGCCGCGCGCCGCCGCGATCGGGCGCAATGCATCGAGCGTCTTGTCGAGTGCATCGGGCGTGTGCGCGTAGTCGATCACGACCAGCGGTTCGTCGTTCTGCAGCCGGCCGCCAAGGCGCTGCATGCGCCCGTTGACGGACTCGAGCCGCGTAATCTCCGCGACGGCCGCATCGAACGGCACGTCGGCCGCGAGCAGCGAGCCGAGCACCGCGAGCAGGTTGCTGACGTTGAACGTGCCGAGCGTGCCGACCTCGACGTCCGCGTCGCCCCACGACGAGCGCAGGCGGAAAGCCGTGCCCGTGGCGGTCGCGCGCACGTCGATCGCGACCAGTTCGCGATCGGCATCGGCCGCCTGTGCGTCGCCGATCCCGTATGCGATCGTGCGCACGCGGCCGGCCAGCTTCTCGAGCAGGCGGCGGCCGGCTTCGTCGTCGCGATTGACGACCGCCGCGCGCAGACCGCGCCACGCGAACAGCTTCGACTTCGCGGCTTCGTACGCGTCGAACGTGCCGTGATAGTCGAGGTGATCCTGCGTGAGGTTCGTGAAAACGGCGATGTCGAATGCCGTGCCGTTCACGCGGCCCTGATGCAGCGCGTGCGAAGACACTTCCATCGCGACGGCTTTCGCGCCCGCGTCGTGCAGTTGCGCGAGGCTGCGCTGCAGCTGCGGCGCGTCAGGTGTCGTGAAGCCGGTCGGCACCAGCTGCCCCGGCATGCCGCTGCCGAGCGTGCCGATCAGCGCGCACGGCTGGTGCAGCGCCGTCAGCGCGGCCGCGATCCATTGCGTGCAGGACGTCTTGCCGTTGGTGCCGGTCACGCCGATGGCGAGCAGGCTGTCGCTCGGGTCGCCGTACCAGCCGCTGGCGATCTCGCCGGCCAGCTGGTCGAGCGCCGGCACCGCGAGTGCGACGGGCACGGCCGGTGCGGCTTCGAGGCCTTCCGGCTGATACAGCACGGCGGCCGCGCCGCGCGCGGCGGCATCGGAAATGAAGGCGCGATTGTCTGCCCCGTCGACCGCATAGCCGAGGAACACGTCGCCAGCCTTCAGGCTGCGCGTGTCGGCATGCAGTTGCGCCGCGGGGGCCACATGCTGGCGCAGCCACGCAAGCGCGGCCGCGATCTGCTGATGCGCCGGATGGGAACTGCGAGCGGCGCTCATCGAACAACTCCTGGTGAATTACGTGTCGTGCTGGATACGATCATATGCTTCGCGCCACCGCCCGCGGCGAGCTTTTGCGGGCCCGTCCCGGCGGGCGCGCCAGGCGCGTCGTCGGACACGACGAGCTGCTTGATCGGCATGTTCGGCGGCACGTTCAGCGCGCGCATCGTATCGCCCGCGATCGCCGAGAATACGGGGCCCGACACCTGGCCGCCGAAGTGGCTGCCGGCGGTCGGCTCGTCGACCGACACCGCGATCACGACGCGCGGATTCGGCATCGGCGCCATGCCGACGAACGACGCGCGGTACTTGCGCGTGTAGCCGTGACCTTCATGCTTGTACGCGGTACCGCTCTTGCCGCCGACGCGATAACCCGGCACGGCCGCATCGGGCGACGTACCGCCCGGCGCCACCACCGTTTCGAGCATCGCACGCACTTCGCGCGCGGTAGTCGGGTTGAACACCTGCGTGCCCACGATCGGCTGATTGGGGTCGGTCTTGAAAATGGTCACGGGCATCAGCTCGCCGTCATGCGCGATCGCCGTATAGGCGCGCGCGAGCTGGAACAGCGACACCGACAGGCCGTAGCCGTACGACATCGTCGCCTGCTCGATGCGACGCCAGCTCTTCCACGGACGCAGGCGACCGGCCACCGCGCCCGGGAACCCGACCTTCGGCGCCTGGCCGAGGCCGATGCTCGTATACATATTCCACATTTCCTCGGGCCGCATCGTCATCGCGATCTTCGTCGCACCGATGTTGCTCGACTTCTGGATCACACCGCCGACCGTCAGCGTGCCGAAACCTGCGTCGTCGGTGATCGGTGCGCCGTCGAGCACGAAATGCCCGTTGCCCGTCTCGACGAGCGTGTTCGGCGTCACGCGGTGCAGGTCGAGCGCGAGCGACACCGTAAACGGCTTCATGATCGAACCCGGTTCGAACACGTCGGTCATGATCCGGTTGCGCAACTGCTCGCCCGTCATGCGCGAGCGGTCGTTCGGGTTGTACGTCGGGTAATTGACGAGCGCCAGCACCTCGCCGGTGCGCACGTCGACGACCATCGCCGCGCCGGCCTTCGCCTTGAACTTCTCGACGGCGGCCTTCAGATTCGCATACGCGATGTACTGGATCTTGCTGTCGATCGACAGGTCGACGTCCGTCCCGTTGTGCGGCGGAATCTGTTCGGCGACATCCTCGACGATGTGCCCCATCCGGTCCTTGATCACGCGGCGCACGCCGGATGTGCCGGACAGCATCTTCTGGTCGCCGAGTTCGACGCCCTCCTGCCCTTCGTCCTCGACGTTCGTGAAGCCGATCAGGTGAGCGGTGATCTCGCCTTCCGGATAGAAGCGCTTGTATTCGTTGCGCTGATAGATACCGGGAATGTCGAGCGCTGCGACCTTGTCCGCGACGTCGATCGGCACCTGGCGCTTTACGTAGACGAAACCCTTGTCCTGCGACAGCTTCACGCGCAGTTCCTTCGGCGTCATGCCGAGGAGCTTGCCGAGCTGGTTGACCTTGCCGGCGTCGAGATCGTCCGGCACGGCGTCGGGAATCGCCCAGATCGCGCGCACGGGCAGACTCGTCGCGAGCACGAGCCCGTTACGGTCGAGGATCTTGCCGCGCGTGGCCGGCAGCTCGATCGTGCGCTGGTAGCGGCTCTCGCCCTGCTTCTGGTAGAACGCGTTGCCGGGGCCCTGGATCCAGAACGCCCGCGCGGCGAGCGCGACGAACGCCATGAACAGCAGGAACACGACGAGTTTCGAGCGCCACATCGGCAGGTGCACGCCGAGCACGGGGCTCGACGAGAACTTCACGTCCTGGCGCTTTTGCGACGGCTTCATCGCGCGCCTCCATTGCCCTTGGTGGCCGTATCGGCCGACGCGGGAATCGGCGCGTCGATCGCCTTCGCGGCGCCCGACGGCAGCGTCAGGTACTGGGTGCGGCCCGTCGTGATCGGCTGCATCTTCAGCGAATCGTTCGCGAGCTGCTCGATGCGGGACGTCTTGGACAGCGCGCTCTGCTGATATTGAAGCTGCGCGTAGTCCTGCTGGAGCTGACGCTCCTGCGACTGCGCGCGCTGCAGCTGAATGAAGATCTGGCGCTGCTGGTTCGTCGAGTTGACGACCGACAGCGCGCAGCCCATCACGATGATCAGCAGGAAGATGTTGAAGCGGCTCATGGCGTGACGCGCTCCGCGATGCGCATCACTGCCGACCGGGCGCGCGGATTCGCGGCGACTTCCGCCTCGCTCGGGAACTGACGGCTGATGATCTTGAGCGGCGGGCTCGGGAGGTCGACGGCGCGGATCGGCAGGCGACGATCGACCGCGGGCGCACTCGCGTGCGCCTGCATGAATCGCTTGACGATCCGGTCCTCGAGTGAATGAAAGCTGATGACCACCAGCCGCCCCCCTTGCTCCAGCAACGACAATGCCGCGTCTAGTACGACTTGCAGGTCCGCAAGCTCTTGATTGACGTGAATCCGTATAGCCTGAAAGGTGCGGGTTGCCGGATCCTTGCCCTTCTCACGGGTTTTGACGACGTTACCCACGATTTGGGCAAGCTCGCCCGTGGTGTCGAGAGGCCCAAGACGGTCGGACTCTGCCCGGCGAGCAACAAGCGCCTTTGCAATCTGAAAAGCAAACCGTTCTTCCCCATAATCTCGTATCACCTCCGTCAATTCCTGCACCGAAGCCCGCGCGAGCCATTCGGCCGCCGACTCGCCGCGCGTCGGATCCATTCGCATGTCCAGCGGGCCATCCGCGCGAAAGCTGAAGCCGCGCGCCGGATCGTCCACCTGCGGCGAGGACACGCCCAGGTCCAGCAACACACCCGACACCTTCTCGACACCGCGCGCCGCAAGCGCATCGCGCATCGATGCAAAGCTGTCATGCACGATCGAGAAGCGCGCATCTTCGATGCGCTGCGCCGTCTCGATCGCCCTCGGATCCTTGTCGAACGCGATCAGCCGGCCGCCCGGCGCCAGCCGCGCGAGCACCGCGCGGCTATGACCGCCGCGCCCGAACGTGCCGTCGACATAAATGCCGTCCGGCCGCGTCACGAGCGAATCGACCGCTTCGTCCAACAGTACGGTCCGATGCTGCAATTCGTTTCCCATCGCGGGCGTCTCCGTCACCGCAATCAGAACGTGAAGTTCTTCAGCGCGTCGGGCATGCCCTGCGCCATCGCTGCCTGCTCCTTCGCGATGTAGGTCTGCGAATCCCACAGCTCGAAGTGACTACCCATTCCCAACAACATGACTTCCTTTTCCAGTCCGGCCGCCATCCGCAGCTCGGGCGATACGAGAATCCGGCCTGCGCTGTCGAGATCGACATCCATCGCATTGCCGAGAAAAATTCGCCGCCACCAATGCGCGTCCATCGGCAGCGCGGCGATCTTGGCGCGAAATACCTCCCATTCGGGGCGCGGAAACAGCAACAGGCAGCCGTCCGGGTGCTTGGTCACAGTCACCCGTCCTTCTGCCTGTCCTTGCAGCGCTTCGCGATAGCGAGCCGGCACCGACATCCGCCCTTTCGCATCGAGCGTCAGCGCCGACGCCCCTTGGAACACTTTCCGCTCTCCCGTTCAGGGCACCGAAGCACCCGCTCAATGCTCAAGAATTTAGCCGGAATAGCCCGCTAAATCACACAAAAATACACTTTCTCACACTGTCTCCCACTTTAGTGGAAGGGTTTGGCACGGTCAAGGGAGCGGCCCGGTTTTTTGACGAATTTTGTTAGTTAGAACAAGGACTTACGCGCGCATGCTCATGCGGCCCCTCATACCAAAAACCGTTATAAATGAATGAGCTAGTGCAACTTGTGAAGGTGATACGTGAGAAAGGCGGGCCAGACTGGCGTGCGGACGGGGCTTTCGGGGGCGGGAAAACGCGGAAAAAACGGGCGGTATCGGGGACGGCGAACCAGGACGGCGTCGCGCGCCGCCCCGGCCCGAATGTCAGAGATAGTATGCAGTGCTCGTCATGACTTTCGACGCTGCGCGCATCAACATCCGGGCAGGCAACGGCAGCTCGATCCCGCCTGCATCGGTCGCGGCCTTGCCGTGCTTCACTTCGTCGAGCCGCATCTGCTCGACGATCGCACGCGACGCCGTGTCAGTCGGCGGCAGCTCGGACAGGTGCCCGTCGAGATGGCTCTCGACCTGGCGCTCCGTCTCCGCCATGAAGCCGAGGCTGACCTTGTCGCCCAGCGTGCCGGCGACGACGCCGATCGCGAGCGCGCCAGCGTACCACAGCGGGTTGAGCAGACTCGGACGCGAATCGAGTTCCTTCAGCCGATGCGCGGTCCACGCGAGATGATCCTCCTCCTCGCGCGCGGCTTCCTCGAACATCGCCTTCGACGACGACGAGCGCGCGGTCAGCTTCTGCGCCTGATAAAGCGCCTGCGCGCAGACCTCGCCGACATGGTTCACGCGCATCAGCCCGGCGGCGTGCGTGCGCTCCGCGGGCGTCAGTTCGCCGGCCGGCGGCTCCGCCGGCGCGGGCACCGGGCGGCTCATCCGGCTAATGCCGGTCAGCGATCGCAGGCCGCGATCGAATTCGCTGATCAGTTCATCCAACACCATCCTGTTCTCCTGGCTGCGTGTGCTGCCGCGGGCGGCAAAGGCACGTGCTCCGCTGCGTAACCGACTTGATTATTCAGCGGAAATTGCGGTTAACCCGTGATTTTAACCATTGTTGCATAAAGGAAACATGGCAGCCTTGCGCCACGGCATTTCGCTTTGTCGGAAAAATCGGCTTTGCTACATTACGTGCAACTTCTTGCGAAGTTGACGGGGCCCGTCAACACAACATAACTATCCGCCCCGCCAAAAAAATTCAGTGTTTCTTGGAGATCCGTTAATGAAAAAGTCGCTTCTCGCGCTCGTCGCGCTGGGCGCGTTTGCTGGCGCAGCCCATGCGCAAAGCAGCGTGACGCTCTACGGCATCATCGATGAAGGCTTCATCTTCAACAACAACGCCAAAGGCGGCCACCTGTACGGTCTGGCAAGCGGCGTGATGCAAGGCAGCCGCTTCGGCCTGCGCGGCACCGAAGATCTGGGCAGCGGCCTGAAGGCGATCTTCGTGCTCGAAAACGGTTTCGACGTCAACTCCGGCAAGCTGGGCCAAGGCGGCCTGATGTTCGGCCGCCAGGCTTACGTCGGCCTGTCGAGCCAGTACGGTACGGTCACGCTGGGTCGCCAGTACGACTCCGTCGTCGACTTCGTCGGCCCGCTCGAGGCAGGCGACCAGTGGGGCGGCTACATCGCTGCTCACCCGGGCGACCTCGACAACTTCAACAACGCATATCGCGTGAACAACGCGGTCAAGTACACGAGCCCGACCTACGGCGGCTTCTCGTTCGGCGGCCTGTACAGCTTCGGCGGTCAAGCCGGCCAGTTCTCGAAGAATCAGGTCTGGTCGCTCGGCGCCGGTTACAACAACGGCCCGCTGGTGTTGGGTGTCGGCTACTTGAATGCACGCACGCCGGCGAACTTCGGCGGCATGTTCAACACCGGCGCGTCGGCTGCAGCGACGGCGGTGTCGTCGCCGGTCTACGGCGCATATGCGAACAGCGCGAACACGTACCAGGTGATCGGTGCGGGCGGTGCGTACACGTTCGGCGCAGCAACGATCGGCGCGACGTACTCGAACACGAAGTTCAAGGGCTTCTCGGTCGGTCCGTTCGTGAACCAGACCGCGACGTTCAACAACGGCGAAATCAACTTCAAGTATCAGCTGACCCCGGCGCTGATCGTCGGCGCGGCGTACGACTACACGCAAGGCAGCAAGATCGACGGCAACTCGGCAGCCAAGTACCACCAAGGCTCGCTGGGCGTCGACTACTTCCTGTCCAAGCGCACGGACGTCTACGTGATCGGCGTGTACCAGCATGCGTCGGGCAACGCGCTCGACTCGGCAGGCAACGTCGTTCAGGCACATGCGTCGATCAACGGTCTCGATCCGTCGAGCACCAGCAACCAGGTTGCAGCGCGCGTCGGCATCCGTCACAAGTTCTAATCAGCTTGACTGACAAGCCGCAGCATATTGAAGGCGCCTTCGGGCGCCTTTTTCTTTTGCGGCTGTGAAGCGATGAGCGGCGAACAGGACGATCACCGGGCGGCCCGTTCACGGCGACGACGCGTTCGCGACGCCTCATCCACGTGAAGGCCGCCGCTGCCGGCGGGTGGCACGCACCGAGGTACCGCGCCATGCGGATCGTGGCCGGCCGCGGCCTGCTCGAGCCGCTCCGTCGGCCACGGCGCCCCGTTACTATCTTCGTGCCCCGATAATCGGGGCTTTGGCCAGCCAGGCCCGGCATGATTCTCGCCCCCAGTCGCAGTCATGATCCGGGGGGTGTTGTCACCGGGCCTGGTGGGTGGCTGGTGATCG